>JAZBNU010000355.1:0-13733 GCA_036350815.1 Desulfopila sp. | reverse complement strand
TGGAATCAAAAAACCCATAAAGCATACTGATACAGTTTTTAGTGACAATGAGTGAAAATGCAGAGGCAGCACCACAAGCATTACAATTTCAACCATTTTCTATCGGGGCAGCAATTAAATATCTCCCGACTATTATGAAAAAATCTCCGAAAGACCTGCGCATCGTAACCATCAACACCTGGAAGGGAGAAGGGCTTTATGACTGGCGGCTGCAATTGATGGCCAGAGATCTGTATGCACTTGAGCCTGATATCGTCTGTCTCCAGGAAGCAGTTCGCTCCACAGATTTTCAGATAGATACAGCTGATTTTCTCGCCGATTATCTCCAAATGGAGATGGTATACACTCCGGCCAGATGTAAGATGAGAACCGTCGGCAGCAGACAGAACACCAGCTCTTTCGAATTTTTAACCTACTCAGGCCTGGCTATTCTCTCTAGTGGGAGCATAGAACGTCACTGGATCAGTCCTATGCCTGCACATCCTGAAGACGCAGAACGCCTTGCTTTCAGTGCACAGATCTATCACAACAGACGTCTCATTACTGTAACCAACCTCCACCTCACCCACGTGCAGGATGCAGATAAACTGCGCTACCAGCAGTTCCTGTCTGTTCTGCTGAAATACAGCGACATAGCACCATCATCTGCCTGGATATGCTGTGGAGACTTTAACCAGACCATCGATGAAAAAATGATAGAGAGCCTTGAGAAAGACAGCAACCTGCAGATAAACGACTGTTATCTCAAGGGCCACGGCGAGCTTCCTGGAGCAACCTTGGTCCCGACAGAACAACGCCCGGAAAACTGCCGTATTGACTATATCTTCACGATGCAGCAGAAAGGGCAGTCACCGCTACAATGCAGAAACGGTCATATTGTGCTCAATTCCCCCGATTTTGAAGGATACTACCCTTCCGATCATTTTGGAGTGAGCGTTGATATTCACTTCCTGCCGGAAAGATGAACATGGAAACGATTTACACTGACGCAAGAATTATAACTCGAGATGAAGTAATACACGGAACTCTTATCGTTCAAAATGGTTTCATAAAAGATATCGACACATTTGCATTTAAAGGAAACAATGCCGTAAATATCGGAGGTGACTTTCTCCTGGCAGGATTGATTGAAATGCACACCGACAACCTTGAGAAAAACATCCAGCCGCGGCCAGGGGTTATCTGGCCTTCGATTCTTTCTGCGGCTGTAGCGCATGACAGTCAAATAGCAGGTGCTGGTATAACTACCGTCTTCGACGCCGTAGCTGTTGGAGGAATGCGCCAGGGCAATCTGCGGGCACAAATTTTCGATGATTGTATAGAAGCCTTCAATCGCGGCAAAAGCATGGACATTTTCAAAGCCGACCATTATCTTCACTTTCGCTGCGAGGTCTCCGACAGCAAAATGGGAGAAATGCTCCTGAAGCACAGTAATAGAGACATCAGACTGATTTCGCTGATGGACCACACTCCAGGGCAGCGGCAATGGGCCGATCTGGAAAAATGGCGGCTTTATCATAGAGACAAACGCTGGTCGGATGATGAAGCTGAAACTATCCGACAGGAACACCAGCAGATGCAGGAGCGCTACAGCGCGCAGCACCGTAAACTTGCCATAGGTGTGGCCGCAGAAAAAAATATCCCGCTTGCCAGCCATGACGACACATCCCCGGCAGATATCCAGACGGCCCTGGCTGATGGAATCAGTATATCAGAATTTCCCACAACATTAGCTGCAGCACATGAGGCTAAAAATCATGGGATGACAACCATCATGGGTGCACCCAACGCTGTACGCGGAGTATCCCATTCAGGCAACATTTCCGCCGTTACTCTGGCTGAACATGATCTGCTTGATGGTCTCTCTTCTGACTACGTCCCATCCAGCCTTCTTCATGCTGCTTTTTCACTGGCGGAAAAACTGCAAAAACCTCTCCATCAGGCCGTCAACATGGTAACAGTGAATATAGCCGAAATGACAGGCTTTACTGATCGCGGCGAACTTACTCCGGGAAAACGAGCAGACATGATTCAAGTTAAGCTCGTTGACGGAATTCCCATACCAAGAAAAGTCTGGAAAAAAGGTCTCCGGATCGCATGAAAAAGCTCCAGCGCCAACTACCTTCGCCTGCTCTTTTTTCTCTGCATTTTGATGAGGGAATATCACATCTGCGGACTTTCCCTTGACTCATCAATTTTTCATACAACTCTCTAAAAACCATGAACAATTCATTACGCAATATCCGAAACCTTAAATCACTTTTTTTCGGTAGACTTCCCGGACAACTTATCATTCAATACAGCAATCGTTGTAATGCCGACTGTCCGCAATGCGGGATGCGTCGATCAGAAAACATCAAACGCTACAAACTGGATAAAAACTACGTCAAGAAACTCATTGAATCCGCTGCTGAAAAGGGTGTAAAATCGCTTTCTTTTACAGGAGGGGAACCGCTGCTTTTTCTTGATGATATTGTTGAACTGACCCACCATGCAACACGTGCTGGAATTCCATATATCCGTACAGGAACAAACGGTTTTTTTTTCAGAGAGTCACACCGGCCTGATTTTACAGATAGAATTCAAGCAATAGCTGAGAAACTGGCGGCAACAGATCTCTACACGTTCTGGATCAGCCTCGACTCCGCAGTAGCCGCCGATCATGAACAGATGCGCGGCATGACAGGCATGGTAGAAGGTTTGGAGAAGGCCTTGCCGATTTTCCACAGTTATGGAATATACCCGGCTGTTAACCTTGGAATCAACCGTGCCACTGGGGGCAAAGGAAAACAGCCCTATCTGGCACACATGTCCTCCGAGCAATTCGAGGAATCATTTCAGAGTGCATTTTCCAGCTTTTACAGTTTCGTCCATTCTCTTGGCTTTACCATGGTCAATGCCTGTTATCCCATGAGCAGCGCCGCATCACAATCCCAGGGCATTAATGCCACCCTGTATGGTGCAGCCTCCAGCAACAGCCTTGTCACTTTCTCCCGTCCGGAAAAAGCCCTCATCTTCAAAGCCCTTTTCGAAACAATTCCAAAGTTTCGCGGTAAACTTCGTATTTTTTCCCCTCGCTGTTCTCTCTATTCTCTTATACGGAAGTTTAACGATAACAAAACCGCTCTTTTTCCCTGCCGCGGCGGCACCGATTTTTTTTTCGTGGAATGCGAAAAAGGGAAAATCTACCCATGCGGTTATCGCGATGATCATCAGGCAGATCTCCCGAATCTCATTCAAAGATTCGGTGACATAGTCGACTGCGATCTTTGCGAATGGGAATGTTTTAGAGATCCTTCGGACCTGCTTGGTCCTTTTGCAGACATTTTCAGCCACCCGCGACAGCTTTTCGGCAAAATTCTGCATGAACCACGGTTCTTTTCTCTGCTTCTTGAAGATCTTCGCTACTACAAGGCATGTCACTTTTTTAACGGCAGACAACCACCAGAACACAAATCAATGGCCGGTTTTGCTCGGGATTAGTTTTTAGACAACATCGCACTGTATTGCAAACACCTAGATATTTACAATCCATTGAATATCATTAACACCTTTAGAACCTCATCATAGTTTACTTTCCTGTTGTCTAAAGATTTTACAATAGAGTAGAATATCTCGATACTTTTTACTATTTCTACTCAAAATGAGGTTGTCCATGTCTGATTACAACAGCAGTCCCTTGTCCTCGCCAGATTTTTTTTCTTCTTCTACAGGAAAAATACACAATACTGTCATAACCCTCATTGTTCTCCATTTCGCAGGTACCTGCACATTAGGACTTGGAATTTTTTACCCCAAAAACAGCTTTTTCTTTTTAGGAATAGGCATTGCTTTTCTCTTCTTTGCCATCATTGCCGGATATGTTTCTGCAGGCATTCTGAAAAAAAGCCAAAGTGCAGTGTTCGCTGAAATCATGTCTCTTTTCGCCAATATTGAACAAGGCAAGGCTGACCTCTCAAAAATGGAGAAAGAATTTAAATACATAGAGAGCAGAAAAATAAATGAGAGGTATAGCCATTTCCTCAGTACAATCAGAAAACTGATTGATGATATCCGAAAGATAGGCATAGACATTGCAGTAGACTCTACTCGGGTTGCTGCTACAGTTACTGATACTGCCAAAAAGACGGCGGAACAGCGTGAACTGTCAGAGCTCGTATGCGCAGCAAGCAATGAAGCAAATGACGCGATTAGCGAAGTTTCTCAAAACACCCAGTATGTGTCTGAAAAAACCACAAACAATCTGGAAATGGCCCGTCATTCCTTCGATGAACTTGCCGATGTCACTGACAAGATTGCCCGAATAAATACAACAGTCTCTTCTTTTATCAATACCGTCGATGAACTGGGTAAGAATTCCACCAACATTCAAGGCATTGTCAACACCATTAACGGTATATCAGAACAGACAAATTTATTGTCTCTCAATGCTACCATTGAAGCCGCCCGTGCTGGTGAGCACGGCAAAGGATTTGCTGTGGTTGCTGAAGAAGTACGGGAATTGGCAAAACGAATCAAACCAGCCACAGAAGAGATTACGGCCAATATCAACGCCATGATTACTATCGTCGAGAAGACTAAAAATGAAACTGGGCAGATACTACAGTACTCAGTAGAAACCAACGAAGTAGTAGACAAGACAACGGAGCATTTCAAAACATTGATCAGCGATTTTGAAATGACCGATGACCAGCTTATGAAAATTGCAGCTGCCATTGAAGAATTATCAACAAACAATAGCGAGATAACCGGAAAAGTTGATTCCATCAACACCCTGAGTCGAAACATCGCTGATGAAATGCGTCAATCGGAAACATCTGTGGCTGCCTTGAATCGCATAACAGAAAAAATGCTGGAGATGGTCTCAAGCTTCAAAACCGGAGAAGGAAAATTTGATCTTCTGATACGAAATGCCACAGAAATACGTGTGATTTTCGAAAAAGCCATCCAGCAGTTGAAAGACAAGGGCGTAAATGTTTTTGATACTAACTACAAAAAAGTCCCCAATACCGATCCACAAAAATTTACGACGTCATTTACCTCTTCTTTTGCAAAAGAAATGACGCCCCTTTTTGATAAGGCCAAAACACAAATTCCCGGCTCCATCTATGTTCTCGCTATAGACAGAAACGGGTATCTCCCAGTCCATCACAGTGAATTTTCCAAGCCAATGACGGGTGACCCACAAAAAGATCTGCTGCAGAGCCGACATCAGAGAATATTTTTCCATGTAGACTCGGAAAAGCGGCGCTGCACTCATACAGACCCCATGCTGATGCAGACCTATATGCGTGATACCGGACAGATTCTCAACGATCTGTCCCTGCCCATTTACATAAACAACAGGCACTGGGGAGCGCTGATAATCGGTTTTGACCCAAAAGTAATGTTTGCTGATTAAAGGGGCGGCAGGAGCAGGTAAAACTGCCATCGTTGTCTGAGAATATTATATACTACCGGCCCTGCTGCGTGAATACTCTCTCTTGAGGATGTCAGCAAAGCCTCTCCGTTAATTGCTATTTGTTGTTCAAAATCATGTTAGCATACAAATCATTCCGCAGCGTAACAGCCTTACTTTGCTTTACTTCCGTTTTTTTTCCCCCCTATGCAACAGTGGCAAAATCCCCCAACAGCACTCTACCTGCCGGAATTTTCAGCTATCTGGAAAAAGTTGGCGATACGGTTGTCCCTTTTGCCTGGCAGGCCGAAAAAACCACCGAGGGCATTGTTATCAAAGTGGAGGAGGAGGGAAAAACCTTCTTCAATCTCTGCCGTCCTGACGGCTCGACCCTGAAATGGCAATTTAGAGCAGAGGGCAAACATGATATAATCGCAGAACGAATTGACAATACCATTGCGATTCAAGGAACCCGTTTCGGTGAACCAATTGCAGATACGGTCCAGATTGATGATCGTCCCTGGTATCAGCCCCTCTCCTTTTCCCTCGGGAATTTTTTAACCTCCACTGAAGAAAAAACCTCCTTCTGGGTTATCCGAGCCGACAAAATCGATGTTGTTGCCTTAACCGCCGAAAAAGTAGGAGAAGAAACACTTCTTGTGGGTGAAAAAGAGTTCCTCACCCACAAAATTGAAGTTCGTGCTGAGGGTTTTTACGCAAAATTATGGCATGCAACCTACTGGTATAGAAAAAGTGATAATCTTTTCATACGATATCAAAGCGTCCATGGCCTGCCGGGAACAGATGCGACAATCGTCGAAATCCTTCCCGCCTCATCATCAAGCAACGATACCTAGTCCTGATTGAACCTCTTACTTCTATTACATGCAGTATAAACTCAGGTGGAGAATCTCAAATGCGCTCCCGTATCAGATCAAAGGAAACGACGGCCGTGGTTATCGTACTGCGCCCAAATATATAAAAGAATATCAACCAGATAACCTGGAGACCGAGAATAACCGCAGGATCCCAGAGAATCCCAAGCCCCCTTCCTATGTCTGGAGCTACCGGCGGATAACTCTGTACCAGCAGACAAAGGATAAATATATACAGGACACTGACCAGACCCATTTTCTGGTAGGCTGAAATCCTGGTAAAGCCACGGAAATCAGCACGCATGCTCTCAGAAAAAATACGCCAGAGCTGGGTCAGCATCATGGTAAGCAGCAGAGCTTCAACGAAATGCCCCTTGAGAAACAGATAGCTGCCGCATAAGGCACCCCCAGTATAGATCAAACAGGTGATTGCCTGAACAGGAATAAGCTTCCTGCCATGCAGCTGTCCCTCGTAGGCCACCTTTTTATTGTCACCGTAGAAGATAAAATTCAACCTGGAAAAAAGAAATCGCTCCACTCGACCACACTCATCGATAGGCTTACCATAACAGCATCCGTAGCTGATGCAGCCCAATCTGCCAAGACCTTCACCGAGGGTATAGGCAACCGACATTGCAGCCAGCAATGGAATCAGAGGCATGTAATACAGGCTTTGCGGTCCTGCAACACTATCAATTGCCAGGATAATCCAGGGAGCTGAAATAATGCCGACAAAAGAAGCACCACCAATGGTAAAAGTGTGCCTCTTGTTCTCCACCAGAACAGCTACAATCTTCGCCGCCGGCACAGACACAGCCAATACTGCAAGGATGGCTATAATAGCGCCCTGTATTGAAATATTCATAGCAGCCAGTAAAACAAAAAGCAGCGCCAGAGCTATAAGCTGGCTTGTGGCAACAAAAAAACCATAATAGGTCAAATTGGCTCCGAGCCAGTGCTTCTGCCCATTTTTTTTCAAAGGAACTACAGCCAACATTTGCCAACGCTCGCCAGGGAGATATTTAAAACCCCAGGAAAGCAGACACAGTAATACAAGGCCCAGGCCCGCCAAAAATGCTATAATATCCATGCTCCCTTCCTCCATCTAGAATTACCGGCTCAAGCAGATTTTTTGTCAGCCTGCCACACCCTGATCAAAGCGCAATCTCGACTCAATTTTCTCTTGCCTGACATGTTCTTTTTCCCCATATCATCCTTTTCCGTCATACTTTCAAAGCGGCTCTAGCGATAGGTGACCGCACCTGTACATCTGTTTCAACCAGTGGCCTGTTAAGACCGGCGGAAAAACGGCTTGAAACATCGCTGCGGGTCGAGTTTCGGACAAGATCTTCAGCAAAGCAGACCCTGCCCTTTTCAAATATCAAAACATCAGTAGAGCTGCCCGGTCGAAACAGGCTCTTAGGACATCCTCGTCGTACCTGCATACCCACCTCAAGTTCTGTGGGATTTTTATATTCTTTAGTGCTGTAGCACTGAACAATATCACCAATCATAAGGGCCACGACTTCAACCATTGCTACCAGACCAACACCCGAACCACCTTCCACATCGGTGTCAATGATGGTGACTACTCGTCGATTTTTGGTGTACAGTGATGCCATAACAATCTGCGCCGCAGGGTTGCAGGAATGGTATTTTCCGTCAACTGTATAATAATCCACCACTTTCCCACTCACAGGAAAGTGGTTGTAGTGATATTTGTCAGGCGTCAGGCGAAAAACGGCATAGTCCCCATTGATGAATCTGGAATACCAGGGACAACCAAGTCCAAGCAGTTCAGTAATCGCAAAAAATTTATTTTTTATAAAAAGAGCCGAATCAGGTGTAAAACTACCGATCAGTACCCGCGAGTCTGCCGGGGACACAACACTGTTTTCCTCATTTTCCATGGGGCGGGTCTGCCAATATCGGATTTGCCGTTCAAACACTTTTCTTTGTGAATCATAATAGGAGAGTGGTGCAACACACTCTCGCCAGTCGGCTCCTATTTTGCCGAAAAAAGAAGCATTATTGCTGCTCCGCCTTTTTCTGGGAAAATCATAGTGGAAATAGCCCAGAAGGCTTGACATTCTCTTGGATGTCAATGCCGCAAAGAGAAGGGGGACATTCTCACGCAGCGAGCTGTAGAGGAAAGTAACACTGCGGTCTCCAAACAATTTTTCCGTTTCGACCCGAGATGTTGCTCTGTCAATATATTGATGAGGAAAATTTACAGGTAACATAATGCTCTATTTCCTTTGAGATGAATCATGGATAACCGCCAGACAGATATGAATGAATTTCTGTAAAGTGATCTCGTCTGCCTTTTCCGAGAGTATCGTCTCGATATTTCTTGCCACATACTCTGCAGCGCCTGCACCACCAAACACATCTGCTCCAATATGCTGAAGGCGCGGTTCCCTGTTTTTATCCAGTCTCAGACAATCCTGCACAAGCACTTCCAGCCCTTCCCGGATATGGAACTTTTTCAATTCAGTTCGATAATATTTTTCGGCACTGCAATTGAAGACATCACTTGAAACCGATAATGGAGTCTGACGCGATGGGAGGTGACGACAGACTCCGGCAGTAAGTCGACCACCGGCGGTCCTGTCAAAATCGAGAATTTTCTCTTCCAGTGAACGGAGACGGTCACCAACCTGCAGCTTCTCCAGTAATTCTGCCCCATCTTCTTTTATGACTCTGAGCAGCGCCAAGCGGTAGTCTGTATTCTTGACCCTCAGGTAACCCCGATAACGGTTGCTTTTCCTGCTTGTATGCACATGATCTAAAATTCTTCTAAGAAATCTGTTGCCGGTATCGCTGCGTACGTAGAACGTCGGAATGCCAATGGCTGTTCCAAAAAAAATCTGGCGGCGCTCACTTTCCAGTGAAGGAACATCTGGAATATCGCTATGACACACTTTTTCCTGCAGCACATATTTATAGGCAAGCGCCGTTATGAGATTTTGAATATCTACCGCTTCGGCCATATCCTCAAGATGAGAGGGAAAAAGAGAGTAACTGCGTCCTTCGAAACCACAATACCCTGAAGTGGCTAAAAGACGTTGACGATACAGGAGATAAATGGACATACGGGTATCAAAAACACCCATATCCATGAGTTCTTCCTTCAGCTGGTCATGACTTTCCAAAGCACCATTCAGCGCAGGACTTGATTCCGTTGAGAGCAGGGTAACAAAATAATCAAGTAGACGAAAATCAGGTACTATATCGCCACGAAGCCCAAACGTCTTTGCAAACAGGGTATCAAACCAGCGTGGACCAAAGGGGGTGAATGAACGACCGAAAAAACGCAAATCAGCCTTTTTTTTCCATCTCCGCCATACCATGCGCAGATGCGTATAGTCGAGTTCATGAGGAAGAAACCCTAGGACGTTTTCAGGATGGAAGTCCTGAAAATCTATCCTGTAAGGCGCAGCACTGCAGGTTCCCACGGTAAGCGGCAGAAAATGCTCTACGATTTTTATGACCAGATCACCGAAATATTTCTCCACCGCAGGCGTAAATCCAGCCTCGGGAGTCTCCGCAAGTTCGCCTAAAACTGCGCTTCCAAGAGAAACATGAATACCATTATTTGCAAGGCATGTACTTGAAGTATTGGGAAGCACCACCAGATTGTTTACGATTATTCCGGCATCTTTAAGCTTTGATATGGTATTGAGTCTGCTCCGAGACAGGGTCTTGTGGCACAGAGCCATATACTGATACTTTTCTTCGCCGCGGTCCCACCCGGAAAGGCAGGGACTCATAAAAAGATGACGATAGAAACCATCTGGTACCAGATCATTGAGATGTTTCTGTCGAGCCGGAGCATGGGGAGCAAAATAGAGCAGAGATTTCTGTCCAGACTCTTCCAGCCTGAAGGCAGTGTTGGCATACTGGATCAGAAGCTGGCAAAGCAGAAGCGTTCTCGCGGTTTCAGCTCCAGCCAGATCGCCGATGGATCGTGTATCGGCTCGGGGTATGGTAAAGCTCAATATTTCAGGCGATGTGTTGTCACTGACAAGGTGGCCGAGCAACTTTTTACCAAGTGAACCTATCTCCTGCGGCAAAGATATTGCAGAGCTGACAGCCTGGGCAAGGGAAAGCTTAAGTAAATAGCTGATGGGCAATCGAAGCATTTCACTTTCCTGGTGCATACAGCTGTATCTGCCTGCGTCTTTACGTCTGCCGCCGTCTCTGTTCTTTTTGTCTGCTAGAAGATCATCGGCAAGCATTTCCCTGGTCCAGGAAGAGAGAAGATACGGACGAATACGGACCCAGCTGTTTTCCCATATATTGCTTTCATTTTTATAGAGGAAGGTATTGAGTGCATCGACACTTCCAGGTGCCAGGTCTCCCCGATTTGCCCTTTTGACGATATTTCCATAATAATTCGAACCCAGAATAGTCTGAGGAAGGTCTACGTCTTTGCAGAGCCCCTCTACGGCAACCTGTAACTCGTACTCCATCCCTGCGGTACTGTCTGCTCCGATAAAAGGTTCGAGTTTTGTTGTTGTTTTTTTTCGCAAAAAACCAATAGACTCAATTTCACTTTTACGTGTCTGTTCGGAATGTAATACCTTTCTACCCATCGGCTTCCTTGGCCTCTTTGTATTAATGGAGTTGTTCACTTTGCCTTACAGCAGGAGCGCATTAAGCGGAAAACTCAGCATCGTTAAAGCTGAGATTGTTAAGAAACTGTTTGCTGCAGGCTTCCCAGGTGTAACGCATTGCTGATTTTCTACATGATTCGCCTGGTACGCCGAGAGCTCTGATTGCGGCTGAACGAAGATCATTGTCAAGATACCCATTCTCTCCATTTACCACTGTTTCGAGTGGTCCAGTCACAGGATACGCTGCCACCGGGACACCAGACGCCATCGCCTCCAGCAGCACAACTCCGAATGTATCAGTAAGACTTGGAAATACCAGAACATCAGCCGCAGCATAGAGCGCTGCCAGCTCCGCACCTTTTTTGTAGCCGGTAAAAGTAACGGCAGGGTAGTTATCCGCCAGCTGATGACGTGCAGGGCCATCCCCCACCACCATTTTTGTCCCCGGAAGGTCAAGCTCAAGAAATGCTGTAATGTTTTTTTCAATTGCAACTCTGCCAACATACAGGAACACAGGGTCTGCAGTACCATCCTTTCTCTTCTTTTCAGGCTTAAAAAGATCAAGATCAACACCTCGTGACCAGAGAACCATGTTGGAAAAGCCTCTGTCTTCAAGCTCAGCCTTTAACTTCGATGTAGCCACCATGGTTTTTGCAGCTGCATTGTGAAAGCAGCGAAGCACACGATAACTGAGAGAAAGAGGAACAGGCCATCTCATCCTGACATATTCAGGAAAACGGGTGTGGTAGGATGTGCTGAAGGCAAAACCTGAAGACCTGCAGATCGATCGGGCAGCCCACCCCAGAGGACCTTCCGTAGCGATATGCACACAGTGAGGCTTGAAAGATAGCAGCTGCTCACGAAGTCTCTTTGTTCCGGCAAGTGAGAGTGATATTTCCGGATAGGTTGGACATGGGAACGATCTGAAAAGCTGAGGAGTGATCGTTTCAACACAATATCCAAACTTTTCCAGACAGGTTATTGTTTTTCCGAGTGTTGTAACGACACCATTAATTTGTGGGTGCCAGGCATCTGTCACGATAACGATCTTTTTCATTTGCTTTGTGCAATACCGGTTCGGGTAGTGGATTTTTCTCACTCCAGTAGATAATCCCCATGGTGCCATTTCCATTTTCTACAAGTGCAGTACAACTTTCTACCCAGTCTCCTGAGTTGCTGTACAACGAATCACCCATCAACTTGATAGAGGCGTGATGGATATGACCGCAAACAATACCGTCGACTTCGTTCTCCTGGATTTCAGTCACCAGGTGCTGTTCAAAATCACCTATATAATTAACGGCTTTTTTACATTTGTATTTGAGCCAGGCTGATATAGAAAAGTACTCTTTTCCAAAAAACCGTCGTATACCGTTACACCAGCGATTTACATCAAGAAGCGTTTCGTAAAGGATGCCGCCGAAACGTGCCAACCAGGGGCTGTTCTGAATAACACAATCAAATTTATCACCATGAAGAACCAGGATTTTTTTCCCGTCAGCAGTAATGTGGATGATATCATTGCAAATACGGATGTTGTTGAATGTTCCCCCGCTGTAGTTACGGAGCATGGCATCATGATTCCCCGGCAAATAGAAAATCTTGGTCCCATTTCCTGCTTTTTCCAACACAAGATTGACGATGCGGCTGTTCAACTCGGGCCAGTGCCATTTCCTGGCAAGCATATGAAAATCGAAGATATCACCGACAAGGTAAAGATATTTGGATTCGGTACTTTTGAGAAATTCATAAAGTTGACGGCTCTTGATATTTTTGCCGCCCAGGTGGGTATCTGAGATCCAGATCGTCCTGAAATGTGTTGCCATGGCTTCCTCCCTGCCTTTTTGATTTTGACGGAGAGTACTGTATCCATATTACGATTCTGTAACATTTTAATTATAAATGAGTTTTCCTTCACAATGCACTTGCGCCGTATATGTTCTAGCCTCTTTTCTCCTTGAATTTGAACTATACTTCTCGATATTGGTAACTCAAAAGTGAGGTTTTTTTACTTTGGAGAGGACATCAACGTTCCACATTTTTTTATTGTAATCCCCTTGTTTTTACTGTATCCTGTCATACTGTTTATTAATAATTCAGATCACGCATGGTATTTTTGCCACCCTTTTTGCAGTATGCGCTGCTTCTTTGTTGCCGCTAAAGATTCTTGCTGATCACAGTCTCAAGGAGACCCCCCAGTTTGAAACTCTTTATAGGTAACCTTCCCTACGATATAACCGAGCCGGAAGTGTCCAGCCTTTTCAGCGAATATGGTGAAGTCATAAATACAAATTTGATAACAGATCAGTTCTCAGGAAAATCGAAAGGTTTTGCTTTTGTAGAAATGTCTACGCGTGGCGAAGGACACAAAGCCATGGAAACATTGAACAGAATGCATTACAAACATCGAGAGCTTGTCTGCAAAGAGGCAATACCCCAGAAGAAGGGGAAAAAAAGACGCTGACCATACTCATTTGATATAACTGCAAATCCATATCAGAAGCTGATATGTTTTACATGCTCAACGACGGTGAAAAATTTTCATCTGTTATTGTGCAATCATGCTGTGACCATTTTCATTTTTTTTAGGATCTGGGAGTGGCATAACTACTCGCTGGAGAGCAACAGTTTTTTTCCAGCACTTGAACAACGGGTAATACCCAACAACACAGGAGTACCAGAAATGGCAGAAGGAACAGTTAAGTGGTTTAATGACGCAAAAGGTTTTGGTTTTATTGAGCAGGATGGGGGCCAGGATGTTTTTGTTCATCATTCCGCTATTCAGGCAGACGGTTTCAAATCCCTCGCTGAAGGTGAGCGTGTCAGCTTTGATGTAGTGCA
>JAZBNU010000354.1:0-3706 GCA_036350815.1 Desulfopila sp. | reverse complement strand
TTTCCGTCTATTTCTTTCTCTGCAAGGCATAACGAGCCAATCCCTCTAAAATCTGCCGGTCTCTGTTCTCCTCCGGCAAAAAAAGTTTGAGATGACGCAGCGCTTCTTCAATGCAGTATTCCGCCTTTTTTCGTGCCAGAGCAAAACCATCATACTTTTCGATAAAACGGCAGACCTCGTTGAATGCGAGCCGCCGTTCATCCGCATCTGTCAGAACATTATATATTCTCCCGCGTGCTCCTCCATCTGCACCCTGTAGGGCAAGAATCAGCGGCAGGGTCATTTTTCCTTCAACCAGATCGTTGCCCACGGCTTTGCCGGTGGTCTGGGCATCACCTAGATAATCAAGAATATCGTCGACAATCTGAAAGCCGTAGCCGAGGTTTCGCCCATATTCCTTCAAGGCCAGCTGCTTTTCAACCTCACCTCCACCATATAAGGCGCCTATCTCGGTTGCAGCCGAGATCAACAGGGCTGTCTTTCCCTCAATAGCCGCAAAATACTCCTCCTCCGACAGCGTGAAGGTATTCGCATTACGGAGTTGAATAAACTCGCCATCCACCATGGCACTGGTAGCACGGCAGAATATTTCGAGAGGTTTTTTCCCTCCGATTTTGCCGACCATTTCCATTGAGCGGGCATGGAGAAAGTCCCCAGCAAGGATGGCAGCGGCAGTGCCACACATTTTGCACACCGAGGGTTTTCCCCGTCGTGTATCAGCCTGGTCTATGACATCGTCATGAAAAAGTGTAGCCATATGGAGATACTCAAAAGCAATGGCCAGAGTATACAGCTGCTCTCCTTTACCGCCGCACAGGCGTGACGACAAAATCATCAGCAGCGGCCGAAACCGTTTTCCCCCGCCGAAAAGACCATAGCGTAAAATTTCGATAAGTCGGCTGTCCAGGATAGCTTCCAGTGTTTCCATATCCCGGGACATCGTGGAATCGATTGTATCGATATCCGCCTGAACAAGTTTCAGCAAAGTATCAATATCAGACATAGTATTAAAAAACATTACATGGTTAGTATGTTGCGGAATTCGAGAAGAACCGCCACACAGAGGTGAATCCGCAGAACTGCACGCAAACAGTACAACACAACCGCAGAATGCGAAAAATCAAATATCATGACATTCTTTTTGAAAAAATGTTCTTACCTCTTCCAGATTTCTCAGTACGGGCGAAGGCGGAAGAGATGCAATAAAAGCTGCGCCATACCCTTTGGAATAGAGCCGGCTATCCATAACAGCCATAAGACCGCAATCATCTCTGCTGCGCATGAGCCGGCCAACCCCCTGCCTCAATGTCAAGATAGCCCGCGGCACCTGAAAGTCAAAAAAAGGATTCCCTCCCGACTCTCTGATGTCTGCAATCCGAGCCTGCAATACCGGATCACTGGGAACTTCAAACGGCAGCTTGTCAACGATAACACAGCTCAAAGACCGACCGGGAACATCCACCCCCTCCCAGAAACTTGCTACTGCAACCAGAACCGAAGAGGTTACATCTCGAAATTCTTGCAGAAGTGCACTTTTTGAAGACCTTCCCTGAACCAGTACCGGAAAGGGCAAACGCTCCTCCAGATATTCCGCCACATTGTCCATGCCTTTAAAACTTGTGCATAAAATCAATGCCCTTCCCTCCGTAATCTGCAAAATAGCATAAATTCTGCGGCAAAGCTCTTCAATATACCCATGCTCTGCAGGGAGAGGAAATCCTTTTCCCGGAACATACAGACAGGTCCGCCCCGCATAGTCAAAAGGGGACGACAAACGCAGCGTCTCCACCTGACCCTCAAGGCCCAGGCGTTCCAGCACGTAGGCAAAATTCCCAGCAGTAGTAAGAGTGGCCGAGGTCAAGACACAACAGCTCACCTTGGGATACAGGTGGTCCTGTAAACTTTCAGCAACGTTCACGGGTGTTGCGCTGAGAGATATGGCTCTTTCACGTCGCTCATACCAATGCACCTGCCTGCCCTGAGCAGAGACTGCTTCGGGCAATGCAATACGAATGAGATTACCGTGCAATTCCTCCGCTCGTTTCTGAAGAGTCTTCCACCCCTCTCCTAGGGGCAGAAACTCTTCCAGTTCGGCAACGACTCTTTCAAGGCCCGAGGCAAGCAAGGTAACTTCGTCATGCCATGATTCGCAGTTCTCGATAAACTCAAGCAGAGGGTATCTCCCCCTGCCCGGCGGAAAAATTGCGGCAAAGCTTTCAACTCTCTGCTGTAATCCCCGTACTGAGCTGATCATTTTATCTGCCAGAGAAGGGGGCAAATCGGCTTCTGCCTGTCTTTCAACGTCCTGGACCAGGTCAAGCATCTGGTATTGACTGAAACTTCTTCCAAAAAAGACAGAGGCAACATTTTCTATATGATGCGCCTCATCAAAGATGACACCCTCATATCGCGGCAGAACCTCACCATAACCTGAGCGGCGCAAAGCCAGATCGGAAAAAAAGAGGTGATGGTTGACGATCACAAGACGGGCAGCACCTGCTCTTTTACGTACTTCATTAATGAAGCAGAGTGACGCCTCCGGACAATCTCCGCCAAGACATTGGTGCGATTTTGCACTGATTTTGGGCCAGAGGGGAGAATAATCCGGAAGCCATTCCAGCTCTGCCCTGTCGCCTGTGGCTGTGGACAACAGCCAATCATCGATTTTGTCGCACACATCACTGTCAAACAGCGAGAGTTGCGGCGAACTCCTATACTGATACCACCTGTAATAGCAGAGGTAATTCTGCCTGCCTTTTACGCAGACAACATGAATATCTTCACCAAGGAGCTTCTGCAATAGCGGTATTTCCTTTTTCAGTATCTGATCCTGCAGATTAATAGTCGCGGTGGAAACAACAAGCTTTTTTCCTGACAGAATCGCCGGGAGAAGATAGGCGAGAGTTTTGCCGATACCGGTTTCCGCTTCAACGAGGAGTATTGAAGAAGCCGCCTCTTTCTCGGAACCGGCTTCTTTTAAGAGAATCTCAATTGCTTCAGCCATGCGCAACTGGTCTGCACGTGCTTCAAAGTTACTAAACGATGCCGCCAGAAGCCCTTCTGCGCCAAAATATTTTTCCATGTATTCTCTACCTGCTTCATTTCTACGCCAAGATGATATCGCAGTCTATACTCCCTTTTCTACCAACAAATTCCTGCAAAAAAGCCGCGCGTTTCAAACAAACTGTGACATTACCGGCAGCTGCGTAATCTCCGTGCTGATCACAATCACAGTGTTATACGTTTTTTATTTTTATTTTTCAACCAAGCCTGTAAACTAAAGGAAGATCTAACCCCTATAATAACCCACAAGAAGCAAAACCACTCATTCGTCGCATTCGAGTTCCCATCATGGTAGACATACTCCCAAGAAAAGATATTCCCGACCTTCCCTCCGGAAAAGATCTGCTCTATGACGGTGAAATTGTTGTTATAGTCGATGATTCACCGGAAATTGTTCTCCTGCTGGAAAGCTATCTCACCAAGCAGGATATCCCGGTTGCAAAAGCTCGGAATGGTGAAGAGCTCTATGCAGTCTTTGAGCGAGAAAAGGTTGCTTTAATCCTTTTAGACATTGGGCTTCCGGGAAAAAGTGGTATGGAAATTCTTTCAGAACTCGTCCCACATAATCCCGACCTGGGAATAATTATGGTGACAGGTTCCACCGATATCCAGACAGCCCTTGATTGTCTGAGAAAAGGGGCCG
>JAZBNU010000353.1:0-19613 GCA_036350815.1 Desulfopila sp. | reverse complement strand
TTTAGATCGATATTCTTTCATTTTTTTGTTGAGCTCAAAGAGCTCGTCTTCCAACGAAAAAAGCTCCATCATAATCTGCGGTTTTGCCGAGTGTGCCGGAAGTCGCTTGTGGGTTTCCAAAATTTGTATTTCTAGCTGACGGATCTGTTTTTGTAACTGTGCAATCTGGTTGTTCATTGCAGCTCTTTACGTATGAGTTGCAGCTCGTGGGGCATGGGTTTTCTTTTTTGAATAGAGTAAAAAGTATGTTTTCCCAGTTGCCCCCTTTTTTTAAAGGTCACAATTTCAAAATTTTCTGTGCCAGGTATTACCTGCTCTACCCAGAGTACTTTTTCGATTTGGAGTGAAAAATCTTCACATATACGTTTAGCAAATTTTTCAGGATTGGCTGAAACAGAATAACCTTTCCCTGTGTTAGTAAAAACACACAGATAGGGGCGAATATACGACACTGACTCAGCAGATTTGTCAAGGTTGGTTATTTTCAGATCATAAGCGCCGGGAAACCAAGAAATTGGTTCTCTGCCGTCATTTTTAGTCCCATCCCAACTGTATCTCCCATCAAAAATGGCCATGATTACCTCTTCCGGTTACCTTAGATTACAAGAGGACAGAAAAAATCCACATGGTTGCAAAAACCACAGTACTAGAATTACCAAATACTCATAAATACATAGGAACTATTCTACACAGCAGTAGTACAGTTCCTATGTGTACTCATTCACTTCTCTATATATTATAGTGACCTTCTATCTTCCATACTTGCAAGAACACGTTCTTTCTTCGCATGTATTCCCAGAGCCATCCGTTTCTTTTCAATATGCTCAATCATCAACCGGGCCATCTCGTATGGATCATTGGCAAATCCCCACTTTCCAAAACTTTTCGCCTCAAGTTCATCGAACAGATGTCTTTCAAAATTAGTACCCTGAACAATTGGAAAAGTATGCCCAAACACAGTAAATACACCACTGGCAACAAAATATTGTCCAATGGCAATTGCTTTTTCGCTCATCCATTCAGGAGCACAACCGGCAACAGGAAGATCAGCTATAGATTCGCCCAACCCTCCTTCTCTTACCATCTCAGCTGCAGCAATAAGTATTCTGCTGTTATCGACACATGCTCCAAGTCCAAGAACCGGCGGCATACCAACAGTTTCACAAACCTCTGCAAGGCCATCTCCAGCAAGAGCAGCAGCTCCCGGAACAGTCAGACCTGCCTTACATAGAGCAGATTGCGAGCAACCTGTCTGCAATACAAGTATATCATTCTTTATCAACTCTTTAACCAGTTCAACATGAGAAAAATCCTGCTTGGAACGAGGGTTGGTACAACCGACAACACCAGCTACACCTTTTATGCGCCCATTGATAATGTTTTCATTCAGAGGACCATATCCACCACGAAAAGATCCGCCAAGCATATACTTTATATACTCATAGGAAAAACCATGAACGCCTCTACTGATATTTTTTGGAATTTCAATATGTTTGCTACGGTTTTTAAATCTCAGAATCGCCTTAAGTATAATCTCATCAGTGCAGTCTGTTGGGTCATGTTCATCAAGTTCTATATGGGTTGCTCCTTCTATTTTAGCCCTATAATTAGTGGTAATAAAGGCTGTGTCATAGCATTGTGCAACTTTGAAAAGATCCTGTTTGATGCACTGGATATCTACGGTCATCGCATCAACAGCCCCGGTTACCAGAACAGCTTCAGTCGATGAAAAGTTTCCAGCATGCGGTAATCCGTGACGTGACAATACATCAAGACCTGAACAGCACATACCCACAAGGTTAATGCCTTTCGCTCCGGCATCTTTTGCCATACCCTGCAGATCTGGATCAGCAGCTGATACCATCATTGCTTCGAGCAGGATCGGTTCATGCCCATGTACAATGATATTTACCTGATCTGCCTTCAAAACTCCCATATCCATTTGTACCTCTACAGGGGCTGGGGTTCCAAAGAGAATATCGGAAATGTCGGTTGAGACCATGGAACCGCCCCAGCCATCTGCCAGTGCGGTTCGTGAGATTTGTTTGGTGATGTTTTCATAATCCTGGTCGACACCAATAGCGGTCCGATGCATCATTTCCATTATTTCCCGCATTGCCCCCCTAGGGACAATTCCTTCTTTTCTCCATGACTCCAGCGTTTTTTCCGGGACTCGCTTCATCATTGGAATTTCACCGTTCACTTGAGTATAGGTCAGCTCCAGCTCTCGATAGAGATCTAAAGCAACGTCTTTGATGGAGCGGCCTTCAGTCTCTATATCGAGAGCCTCTGCAACCTCAAAGAGTTTTTGCGGATCTTTTATTGAAAAATCTTTCACCTTTCCATCGATTACTCCTTTAAACAGTTCCAGCATTGCCATACCATGATCCGTATGAGCAGCTGTGCCAGCAGCCACCATTCTACCAAAATTTCGTGCCATTATAGTGTCTATTGTCGCACCACAAACACCAACACGATCATAAGGGCTATTGGTGTTCATCCGGCAAGGTCCCATGGAACAATGTTTACAGCAGGCGGATTTTTCACCAATCGGACAAGCTTTCATATCATTTGCTCGATCAAAAAAGAGCTCAACACCGTCACTTCTTGCCTTTGTAATCATCTGTGAAGTTGACTCACAGGTAGTAATATCTTCAACTTTCATCAATTCTTTGATCTTAGCCATGATGCCTCCGGAGAAAAAAAAATATTGCCACCGGCAGTTTACTGCCGGCATTTTGGTTCACCTGAAGAGTAAATACAGTACTCCACATTCTCAATGCATTGATATACTCTTCAAGTGAATGGTAAAGAGAAAATAAAATACTCTTTGTGAATAGATATTATTCCTAAAGACGTCATAAGTCAAGAAGGGCTCACGACTAAGTCAAGAGAAAGTCGTTGTTTTTTCTAATGTATAATAATTCCAACACACTGCTACATAGTGGGAGTGTGTTGGAATTTAATATATTTTTTAGATCTTAAAATGGAAGAATTACAGAATAGTGAAGTGTAATCATTTATAGGCTGGATAGTTTATCGGCAATCTGAAAAAGCTCTGGCGGTGCTTCGGAAATGTTTTCGAAAGGCCGTCTTCCTTCACGATCAGCTCTTACTATTTCGTCCATTTCCGGTAAAAAACCTAAAATTTCATATTGCGACAGGCTGTCTCTTATCAAGGCTTCGTCTTCTTGATTTTTAACTCGATTACCAAGCACAACAATTTTTTTAATTCCAATATCGAGGCCGAGTTTTCGGATCTGGTCCGCTGCAACCCTGCTCCTGGCCCCAGGATTGACCACAACAACCAAAGCATCGACGGAGCTTGAAGTAGCTCTTCCCAGATGTTCAACTCCTGCTTCCATATCCATTAGTACTATCTCATCTCGATATAGAACCAAATGCGTCATTAGAGCCTTTAAAATTGTGCTCTCCGGACAAATACAACCAGACCCGCCACTTTTTACCGTTCCCATTACAAGCAATTTCACCCCATCTTTTTCTCGGGAGAAACGGTCAGGAATATCATCAACCTTTGGGTTAAGGGTAAAAAAGCCACCCATTGTGCCAGGCTCTGCTCCTGTTCTTTCAGCGATTAGCTGCGAAAGCTCTGCAATTGGTGTTATCGGTTCCTTCTCTGATATACCTAACCCGGCAGCAAGATTAGTGACAGGATCTGCATCTATTGCAATAACCTTATTGCTGCCGTCGGCTGCAAGACATCGTGCCAGCAAAGATGTAACCGTTGTCTTCCCAACTCCGCCTTTACCGCCGAACGCTACTTTTAGACTCACGCAATTGCTCTCCTCATGTCAAGGTTTTAGTAAATTACAGTATTTTCTCTACAACATTACCATTGCTGTCAACCATTGCGATGACAAAACCGTTTTTTCTGGCGTCTTCATGCAGTTCATCAACATGAACAGCCTGTATTTCATATTTTATGCCTTTCTCACGAGGCAGAGAAAGGAAACAATCGTTGGCAGCCTCTTTTGTTTCAAAAACCGGTATGAAATCAATTTCTTTGTCGTTATCATGCAGACCTAAAAAGGTCGGTTTTCTGTCAGGATTGCAGACAACAACATATACCCATTCTCTGGCGCTGACTTTTTCCACCATCTTTCAACCCTCAAAATAGTACTGCTTTTATTATTAGTAAAAAAACTATCATACATCCGTTTTCAAACCTATAAACATGTGTGGAATATTTTCAACTCCACGCTTAATCGCCGGGGGTCAAAATAACGATAACCACTATACTCGACAGTAAATCGGGTATACTAATTATTTTCTCCATTTCAAAAATGATATAAACTTAATGCAATAGGTAGAAAAACAAAAAAGCCCCACCTTGGAAGGTGAGGCCTTTGGGCTATAAACAGGATATTCTATAGATCGAGATACGAGTCGGAAAACAAGGTTTCGCCGGTTATTACACGAACAGTTTTTACATAATCAGCAAGTTCTTTATCAAGGGTACTAAGATCAGGTGCCGTTCCGTCCATGGCCTGGTGGACCACTTCAACTATTTCCGGTCGCTCTCCTTTAGCAACTGCCGTCAGGTTTGTATCCAAAGGATCGGCAATTACAGACTTCATACCGTATCTCTCAAGCATAATCATATATGTCGTATTGAGGATAGGACGGAGCTGGACTGGCGGTCCGTTGGAAATATTTGAAAGACCACAGGTGCTCATAGCCCCGGGTGCGATATCTTCAAGCATCATCTGAAAATTAAGAAGACTGACACACTGAGCCTGCTGGATATTTACCGGGGTAACTATACCATCAACCCAGATTTTTTCATTGGGGATGCCAGCTTCATTTGCAGCATACACCAATTCAACACAAAGAGCGGCACGCTCATTTTCATCACGGGGTAAACCATCCGGCCCCCACATCAAGGCAACAATGTCTGCCTCATATTTGGCTGCCATGGGAAGCATTGCCTCATAACGCTCCGGTCTTGCCATAATGGAATTGACAATATGAGGTTTCGAGGCAGGTTTCAGAACTTTCAGGCCTTCTTCGATTGCTGCTATGTTTGAAGTGTCGAGAAGAAGAGGAATATCGCCGGATACTTCCTGAACTACCTGACAAACCCACGGCATCAACTCATGGCCGTCTTTTTTAGCAGGTCCAAGGTTAATATCTATATAATCCATGCGCTTTTCAATCTGATCCTGAACCTCTTCCTGGATTGGTTTAGGGTCACGCTCCTTGTATGCTTTTCCAATAACCTTGGATATAACGTTCAGGCTTTCGCCAAATAAAATCATAGTCCTTCCTCCATTAATATTTTTACATCAAATTATTGTGCACGCGCTTTAAGAAAGCCAGGTAAATGAGCGGCCTCTCGAGGGCCCACCGTTATGGTCCATCCCGGCAGTTCCTCTTCTATATCTCCGGCAATGGCAGCGGCATAACCTGGAATAATAAGTTCAGTATGTTTGACCTTGTCCATGATACCACTCTTTTTAACAAACATACCGACATCATCACCGCCGAATTTTCCAGCAGCCCAAGCAGTAAGAACTGAAAGTCCTTCGGCATCTTTTATCAGAAGGTAAGCGGAAACTTTACTGGCTTCAATCTCACCTGAGACGATAAAATAGGTTAAGGCAAAATTTGTTGTCACAAGAACCGGAGAGTTTTCATCAGGTGTACCGATTTCAAATATCCCTTCGGTTACCGTCATGGGCCTTTGCGGATCAGTGAAAATGTTGAGTCTCTCAAGGAGGAGAGGGAATATAACTTCAGTTGTCAGGTCTGACAGGACAACTATGCCGCCATACTTGGCAACAAACATTCCTGCAATCAGAGCTTCCATATCAGGGTTGGAAGTCATTTCACAGGGGAAAGTAATTGTAGGAAAACCTAGAGCTCTATTGCCGTCTTTTAGCGCTGCACGCCGAAGCGCGACCTGGTCCTGCAAGGCATTTTGCAAATCTCGAGTCCCGGTATCTATTACCAGATCCTTCAGTCCCATGCCGGTCAGTTTATTCGTAAGTGCAATAATTCCATCAATAGAGTCAGCCTTGACGCAGAGGGGCAGCTCATTGTCAAGAGCAATTTTTCCGAATGCATCAGCCGTTGCCTCTGTAGCAGCATAGATCAGAGGCCGCTTGAAACCAGCAGTTTCAACAGCTGCAGCAATAACTTCGGCATCATCACTCATGAGAATCAGATTGAACTCAGATTTCTCAGCAATATTTTTTGCCAGAGATGCAAAAGCAACCTTGTCCCCATTAACATCTTTCAGGGCTACAAGTTCCGGTCTGAGGTTAAAGCCGACGCGCTCAAACTGCAGTGCGTTCCAGGCTGCAACTTTGCTGTCAACATCTGCCTCTGCAGTGTCGGATGTAATTGTCCCGGCGAAAAGAGTTGGATTGAAAAACGTTTTTTCATGACGGTACATCACCGTCTCTCCACCAGCAGCTGCCTGTCTGACACCTTTGCCTATTTTGACAGGTCGGATAGGTGGTGCCGACGCCTCAGCCAGCTGAGCGCGGGCTTCATCGGATACATATGGGCAAGAATCGAGCTCTGCTTTTCCAGATGCCAGATTCATAGCAAAAGCAAGGCATGTAGGAACACCACATTCCTTACAATTAGTTTTTGGCAGGAGTTTGAATATTTGGATACCAGTCAACGCCATTGTAATAGTCTCCTTGTATTATTTATCAGGGAGTGAGGCAATGAAATCACTCCCTGAACGGGGGTTTTAGCCAATAATAGATTCCATGTTCAGAGCTGGATGGTTCTTTTCCTGAAGCCAGGGCAATATCTCATCTTCAGTAATTCCAACAGTCTCATCAGCAATCATATCGGCAAAATTTTTCACGCCAAGCTCTTCTCCGCGTGCATTGAGACGTTCTCTGATTTCATCCTTCAAAATCTTCGGCATCCAAACCATCCTGAGGAGTCCACCGTCTCCGGTTATGAATTTCTTCTGGGTGATATTGAATTTGGAATGGCCAACGAAGCCTGGTGAAGAAGCTCCACCACCCATGACACCAGCCAGTGTGGTAAACTTCATGCCTGATGGGGTTTCACCGGTGTAATCACGTCCAACAGTCATCACACCATTGCAGCTTGGCAACATTGCTGCAATACATTCGCAACATCCACATGTGGTCATTGGTGCCTGTACCATAGAGTAAAAATTATAGGTTTCAATGGCACCTTTGGAGGCTGCTTTGATGAAATGATCCACCCCTTCAAATCGGCCAAGAACAGGATCTAGAACTTTTCCTTTCTTGATGGGTTGATTTGGTCCGGTCGGGTTGATTTCATAAGATGCTTTACAGTCCATCCAGTTATATGCACCGCACAAACCGGTTCTTTCAGGGCTTACAGTGCAGACATGACTTGGAGCAAATGACTGACAAAGAGTACATGAGTAAAACGTATCGACATCTTCGTCCGTCATGGTGTCGACACGCTCATCACGCATCTTATATTCAGCCCGGGCTCTTTCTGTCAGCTTATCGACATCTTCCTTATTGGTGTAAAGTGTAACCTGAACTTTGTCGATTATCTTCTGGAAATCCTGGTGAAATTTTGCGTGAAGGACGACACCAAGATCTTTAAGGGTAAAACCTTTTTCAATAGCGGCTTTACTGACTCTAACCCATGAAATATCACGCTGGCCTATGTGCATGACTCCCTGGATGTAATTGATCAGATGATGTATCTGGCGCTCAAGAATAGGTTCAAAATCTTCTTGAAACTCTCGACCGGCGATCTGGATATAAATGCCCAGGGCCAGGGTTTCACCTTCTTTAAGATCACCGACATCTTTTCCAATGACAGTTACCTTGGCATCTTCAATGTCGCTCATTTCAGCTTTTTTAACGAGCTCTGTACACTGAGTTTTTCCACCACCCATCTGACAATACAGGTCCGCGCCTCGCACGCGTTCACCTTCAAAAGCTGGTCCAAAGGCACAAGGTATATCGATCTCGGTAACATTGATTTTCAAACCGCGAACTTCAACTGATCGCTGACAGATCTCATCATGGGGAACGTTGGCAACGACATGTTCGTAGGTACAGATACCAGTGGGAAGAATTTCAGGTATATCGGTATCGGCTAAAGTTGGGAATCCCCAGTTAACCGCACCAGCTGCTGCGACTGCCCACTCAGTACCAACATCACCGAGAGCGTTAACAAAAGCAAATATTCTGTTTTTGTTATACAAAAGCATCTTTCGATAATCACCCGGCTGTACACCGCCAAAAGCCATCGCAGCACGATTGGCAAAACCAAGCGCAAAGACCGCTGATGAAATATCAGGTCCGAAAGGAACAATTCTGGTATTCCAACCAACCTGCATGCCAGCTTCAAGGCATTGCTCAATTATGGTTTTACCGTAATGGTTTGCAGCACAGAAGATGTAGAGACTTTTCTTCTGATAGTCTTCAACGATCATCTTGGCGATTTCCGGTGATGGCGCCGCTCCAACGATTGCGGCAAAACCAGGTGCTGAACCATCAACAAACTCGACACCTCTTTTACGTAAAATGGTGTCATCGGCAGGTCCAACCCAAATCTTGCCGGCTTCAATATCCGGATCTTCCTGGGAAATATAAAAATCAGGTTCTTTAAGGATTCGTAAAGCCTCTTTGACCTCATAGGCAAAGATACCGGCCATACCGGCGTCAAGAAGAGGTCCAAGGTAGGGCAGGTGGTTCTGTCCCTTCATGTGAGGCGGCAGAAGACCACGGGCAAACTCCATCGGTTTTTTCAGGTCTTCCAAGGTTTCGCATTTCATTCCAGTAAGAGAATAAATGACTGGAAGATAATATGCTGTGTTGGGAAAACCAATCGGTGTGCTGGCATCATATGACTGCAGGGCTCTCTCCAGTTCACCTTCTACCTGAGAGACAACCTTATAGCCCCCCTGAATTGCTGCGAACGCTACTAATCTAGACATGCTTTCCTCCTTCTTTGAGGATTTATAATTTCATAAAAAAATCAGGCTGATTATTACTCCATTCCAAGTGCCTGCCTATCAGCCATATCCATGAGTACCCTTTCACGTGCCTTATCAATACCAAGCTCAGCTCGCTTTTTATCAATATGGGCGATCATTTTATGGGCATGCTTGATTGGGTCTGGTTCACAATCCCATTTGCCACCGTATATTTTTTCCATTTCTTTATACAGATACTCTTTAAACTCAGGTGCACCTTCCAGCGGCATATGATAACCAAACACAGTATATACACCAGAAGCGACAAAATACTGACCAATGGAAATCGCTTTTTCACTCATCCACTCTGGAGCGCTGCCAGCTGCAGGAAGATCGCTGATATCGTTACCAAGTCCGCCGGCCTTGACAACCTCCGTTGCCGCCAGCAATATTCTGCTGTTGTCAACACACGAACCTAAATGCAGAACCGGGGGAATACCTACAGTCTCACAGACTTCGGCCAGCCCTGGACCACAATGAACCGCTGCCGCACCAGGAGTCAACAAACCATGAATACCGGCGGCAATAGCACTACATCCTGTTGTGAGTACTATAACGTCATTCTTTATAAGCTCTTTAATAAGTGTGATATGCTCTTCATTGTGCTTCGTCCTGGCATTATTACATCCTACAACACCAGCTATTCCGCGAATTCGGCCATTAATAATATTGTCGTTAAGGGTGAAATAATCTCCACGGAAAGAACCACCCAGGTGATATTGAATTGATTCGACGCCAAAACCAGCAATCTGTGTGGTTTTATGCTTGGGAATCATAACATCGGCACCACGATTGTTATAATTCTCTATTGCCATTTTGACGATACGCTTGGCATCCTGCATTGCGTAATGTTCGTCAAATTCTATATGGATAACGTTTTCCTGTTCCATTTTGGCAATGGGATGGGTAGTTATCAGTTTAGTATGAAAACACTTTGCAACATTCGCCAGATTCTGGAATATGCATTGTACGTCAACAACCATGGCATCACAGGCACCTGTAATGATTGCAAGCTCCTGCTGGAGAAAAGTTCCGGCCGGAGGAATACCGTGACGCTGCAGCAGTTCGTTTGCAGTGCAGCAGATACCGCTGAGCTGGATGCCCTTCGCTCCCTGCTCTTTAGCGTAATCAAGCATCTCCTGTGATTGAGCCGCAGCAACTATCATCTCTGAGAGCAGCGGTTCATGACCATGAACGATAATGTTGACATGATCTTCTTTCATGACACCGAGATTCGCCTCAGCTTGCAGGGGTGTAGGGGAACCGAACATGACATCCTGCAGATCGGTACCGATCATTGATCCACCCCAGCCATCGGCAAGAGCGCAACGTGTACCCTGCTTCATGAGGTTCTTGTAGTCCTGATCGACACCCATATGAGTGCGATGCATGATCTCCACAACTTCACGGTCAACATTACGAGGTAAAACGCCTTCCTTTTCCCATTTGTCCTGCAATGGCTGTGGAGCACGCTTAAGATAATTTAAATTCCCTTCAGGTTTTCCCCATTCCGCAACTGCTTTTTGTGCAACAGCTAAAGCAATTTCTTTCAGTTCTCTGTCTTGAGTGACCCCATCAACTTCTACTGTAGTTGCAACACCAAAATACGGCGCTATCTGGATCAGTTTGGCTGGGTCTTTAATACCGTAATCCGGAGCATTGCCTGTAACTGCGGCATAAAATGTTTCTGCTACTCCACGACCATGGTCGGAATGAGCTGCCGCTCCAGCTGCAATCATACGGACAAAGTTACGGGCACAGATAGTATTTGCCGTGGCTCCGCAAAGGCCTTTTCTGGTATCTTCTCCCTCTATGCCGTTCTTGGGCAAAGGAAGGCGACAGGGGCCCATTGCACAGTTTTTGCAGCAGATTCCCTGTAAGCCAATTGCACATGGCTTCATCGTAACAGCCCTGTCAAAGACTGTATCAATATTAAGACGTTGAGCGCGTCTGATCATCTCCTGGGTTGACACTTCAATGGACGCTTCCATTGGATCTGCCAGTTTGGGTGCCTTTGCAGCGGGTGCTTTTGTTGCTTCTGCCATTTGAGGTTCCTCCTCATGTAGATTTCTAAATGGAACTCATGCTGAACATGCGTATAGCTCTTTACAGAAAAAGCTACCGTTTGTGAAATCTGTTCAACATCTGAATTATTTTTTCCTGCTGTGTATATTGGATGGCGGCAGGTGTAAGAGTTTCCTCCACGGATTCTCCACCAGCTTCACCAGAACGAGCAGACTTCGCCTTCTTTCTTTCTGCTCGCAGTGCGGCCTCTTCCTGTTCACGCTTTTCTCTGGCCTCCGCCAGCGCATTTTTCTCGGCCTCTTCTTTGGCTTTAGCGTCCGCTGCAGCTTTCGCTTCCGCTTCTTCTTTCGCTTTAGCCTCAGCGGCAACCTTTGCCTCTGCTTCTGCTTTCGCCTTAGCCTCGGCTTCAGCCTTCGCTTTTGCGTCAGCTTCTTCCTTTGCTTTTGCTTCAAGCTCAGGATCTACAGACGCTTTATCTTCCTTGACAGGTTCTACTGCTTTCTTGGGCGCTTCAGCTGCAGGAGCTGGTTTGGCGGGTTGTGCCGGAGCAGCCTTGTCTGCCGGTGCCGCAGCTTTTTTAACAGGTGCCGCCTTTTTTTCTTCTTCGATGGTAAGATCCAGCTCAGGCGCGAGTGAGGCAAAGTCAATTTCGACATCCGCCATCCTCTTCTGGATGGGTACAGAGTCCATGGCATCACCACCTTCGATCATTTTGTCAATGAACTCTTTTGTAAGCCGAATGGACTCAGGATGGCGCATAATCATAATATTGCCACCACTAATAAGATATGTTACCGCAGCCACAGCTTCCATCAGAATTCCGCGCCTCTCTGGATCGCCGAGAACAGGCGCTTCATCGACGGTCAGTTTTGCTTCCTTGCATTTCCAGACTTCGTTGCCGATGTTATTTATCATGGGATATTGCAGTTTATCGTCGCCCTGACTCATTGCGGCAAGATATAGTCGTTCCATGACCGAATATGTGTATTCAAGACCGTATCCCAAACCGCCTGTTGTCGGATCTACTATTACACGATCCATTGGCATGCCAAGATTTTCCAACAAAATATTCACTTGCTTTGCAAGGTTGACGTCGATTGGAGAAGAAGATATAAGGCTCTGGCCATATCCCATGGCGGCAGCTCCAATCCCCTTGTAATTCTTCTCCTCTACAGGACCGAGAAGTAAATTTTCACCCTGACAGGCCTCAGCCACGGCCTTCAGCACCTCTTCATCTTTGGTGGGATTGGCACACCCCCAGACTATTAGAGGCACATCAATTGCTTCCAATACTTTTTTTACTGTTTCAGCAGCAGATTGAGGACTGGCATCTTTATCATTAGGATCTATCGATTTGAGCTGCAAGCAGATTGCCTGAGCACCATATTCATCGACACATTTTTTTGCCCATGCGGCTGGATCTGCCAGCACTTCTTTAAATGGTGCAACGACCGGCTCGGGCCAGTCATCGGGCGCTATATCCCAAATTTCCATGGCAATGATCGGCTTATTGGGCATATCGCCTTCAAAAGTGTAGAAAGGATAACAGGTTTCACCTCCAACGGTAATTGCTTTATCCCCTTTACCTATGGAAATTTCCTTTATGCCTCCGCTATAGGATTCCTTCTTGATTTCAAATCCCACTTTAGCCTCCTTACAAGTGAAAATTAGTCTCTTGAAGGTCAAGCACCACGATTAACTCTCACGTTAATGGTAAAAACGGTGTGTTTCAGACCTTCCCATTTTAGCCTACGGAATCAGGTAATGTAAAAGTTATTAATATTTCAGTTATCTCCGGTACAATTTCTTACAAATCATATTTTTATCTGTCACATCTGGCTATTATATCATTTGAGAGCTTCCATTTTTTGTTTGCGTTCGTCCATTCTCTGTTTCAGTTGTGGAAACTTCCGTATATCTGTATGAGGAATAAACATAGCCGCAACATAATTATCCATGTATGAAGGAGTCTCCGATAGTTCAAAATTTGTCATTTTCTTAGTCACTTCAACAACATCTTGTCGGATTTTATTCGTCAGCGCACTCATTCTGGCACCAAGTAACGAACCATTGCCTAAATATGTGACCCTTCCTGGATCAATTTCAGGCAGAAGCCCAATGGTCTTGGCTTTTTCAAGATCTATATAGCTGCCGAACCCGCCAGCCAAAGTTATGTGCTCAATCATATCCATGGAAAGACCGACTTCCTCCAGGAGTGTCATACAGCCACTATAAATCGCGGCTTTGGCACGGATAAGATTATCAATATCAACCTCACTGATCGAGATATCACGGTCAAGTTGTGTTTCCTTCTGCCAGGTGACTACGTATTCCCAAACATCATTGCGCTGCCGAACCCGAGGACTTTGGCTGTCTCTGTCAAATCTTCCACTGTTGTCGATCACACCCATTTCAAACAGTACGGCTATCATTGTAATCAGTCCTGAGCCACATATTCCTTTTGGGCGCACATCTCCAATAGTTACGATCATTGGTTCTAGTGTAACAGGATCAATGAGAAAGTCTTCAATTGCTCCTCTAGCGGCACGCATGCCAAACTCAACGCCTCCTCCCTCAAAGGCAGGTCCTGCGGAACAGGCAGCGCAAGCTAGCCAGTCTTTGTTTCCTATCACTATTTCTGCATTGGTGCCGATATCCATATACAGAGTCAATTCTTCCGATCTGTAGAGACCTGACCCCATTATTCCAGCAACTATGTCACCACCGACATAACTCGAAATCTGCGGATAAAGAAGTGCTATGGCATGTTCATTCAACTCTATCCCGATGAGTGCTGCTCTAAATGGCGGATACAGGGTTGCGGCAGGAACATATGGTGACCTGCGGATATATCTTGGATTTATTGCCAGAAGCAACTGCGTCATGGTGGTATTTCCTGCCATGGTTATGGTAGAAACATTTTCCCGATCAATTCCGGAATCATTAAAAATGTTTTCTAGAATCTCATTAATGGTAGAAACGACCAACTCCTGCATTTTTGCCAATCCGTCAGATTTTTCAGCAAATATTATTCTGCTGATGACATCTTCTCCGTAACTTATCTGGCTGTTAAACAGACCATTCTCGACAACTATCTTGCCGGTTCTGAGATTAATCAGCTGCCCGTAAACGGTTGTCGTACCAATATCTATGGCTATTGCATAATTTTCTTCAGTAGTGTCATCCGGCTGGATATTCGTTATACGTGTTTTACCATTTTTTCTGACCGGGCGGACCAGAGTAGCGGTAACATTGAAGTTACTTTGACGTAAAATGTCGGAGAGTTTTCGAATAACTGGTAGTGTAATTTCAAGCTTGTGCCAGTCAGCTTTTTCCTTAAGGGAGCGAACAAGTCTATCGACATCAGAAAGGTTATCATCCGATGTAGGCTGAGGAAGATTAAGGAATGTTTTCTTTACAGGATTTATAAAGAGTCCCTGCTCTTTCAGGCCTTCAATATCCATTGACTGTACTGCAGCGGTGCAGCGTGGTGGACTCTGCATGTTCAATACGCTGGAATCTATTATCGATTCTACAGGGATATGAACTGTAACATCCTCTACTACTTCAGAAAGACAAGCAAGCCTGTATCCTTTATTGATATCTTCACTCGTAAGTCGGTCTGTGATTCCACCTTGTAAAGTGCCATTTTCCTGGATAACTCTGCATTTCCCACATACGCCTTCGCCTCCACAGGAGGCATTTATATGAATGCCGGCATTCATTGCAACCCGTATAAGACGAGTTCCCTTCTCAACTTCAATTTTGCGGTTGTGAGGTAAAAAATTGACGGTGCATTTATCGTAATTTTCAGACATATGATTTCCAGTTAAATACCAGTTATCGTATTATATTTGAAGATATTTTTTTTCGAATCAATCCCATCGTTCTTCAGCTCTTTTTGCCAAACCAAGCTATAATGATATGTCCTGATTTTAGAGGAATGAATTGTCAAAATATTGTATGGAAGTTCTGAGAGAGGAGGTACGGCACAAGGGTATTATCTGTTGGGTCAAGATTCAAACTTTAAGTTTGTCTTTAACCCGTCTTTATGATGAGACCGTTACATTCAAGGTTTTCTCCCTGAGGACAGTTTCCTTGTAACCACCCTTTCACACTTCTCTGGCTTCCATATATTCGCCTATATCTTCTACAGTGTATAAATTGAAGAATACAAAGTAGCTATAACCCTTTCTGGGCTAAAAAATCAATGGTTTTGTAATATATTTCAGTATTGCATTTTTGAAAATTAGATAGTAGCATTCATTCATACACACTTTATCCAAAATCAGAGTTTCCTGGAGTCTTGAAAAAAAGGGGCTGGTTGCATGAAAACACATACTTTCGACAATCTCGCAATACGAAATCAATTAAAAAAGATGCTGGCCAATGCGGAAAAGAAGTCTGACTTCCAGAGAGTCCAGTGCGTATGGCTCCGTTATGCGTTCGGCATGAAAGCATCTCAAGTGGCGCAAATTACAAATTTACAGCCAGGAACTGTACGAAAAATCTGGTCACTATTTGGACGCGAAGGCGAAAAATCACTCTTTTGCGGCGACAGGGGCGGACGTAGAAACTCGCACCTGAGCCGAGAAGAGGAAAAGCTTTTTCTCGCCCCATTTTTTATGAAAAACAAGAAAAGTAAGCTACTGAATGTTTCCGAGGTGCATATCGGCTATGAAAAAATTATTGGAAAAAAAGTTCCCAAATCAACAATCTACAGATTATTGTCGAGACATGGCTGGAAGCGAAAAACCAGCGCCATAAACAGCAGAAAAAATATTCAAAAAAGCAGCGAAGAAATTTCGCCCATGCATGAATACTGGATCGAAGGCTGCTCTCAAGTGCTGCACCCGGAACGAACCGGCAACATCTCCCAGCAATGGCTCAACAGCACACTGCAAAGCATGGTCAAAACACAATAAGGCCCAAAAAAACATCTTCAGAAATTATTTATGTATTTTTGAATGCAACTTAATAATAAAAACGAATCAAACTTTCACAAAAATTTCTCAATTGTTTTTTTTGCACAATTAGCAAAAGTCAGACAAACTCGCACAATATTGTTTGTGCTTGTGCCAGCGCAATTACTGCTATTGCCCCATCAACTCTGCAAAGATCGTTTCTTAAGCTCTCCTCTTTGCACTTTCCCCACAATAGTTTTTGGCAATTCATCTAAAAATTCAATTTTAGTCGGTAGTTTGTATTTCGCCAGGTTCTCTTTACAGAACTCGAGGAGTTCTTCTGCTGTGGCATGTTCGTTTTCGACCAAGACAACATAACTGGTTACTTGTTCACCACGGGTAGGATGCGGAACGCCAATTGAAGCAACTTCTTTAACCTTTGGATGAAGGAAAAGAATTTCATCTATTTCACGAGGATAGACGTTATAACCTCCTGAAATTATCATATCCTTTATTCTGTCGACAATATAAAAATACCCGTCTTCATCCATCCTGGCTATATCTCCGGTACGCAACCAGCCATCAACCAAAGTTTCCTTCGTTTCCTCTTCAAGATGCAAATACCCTTTCATCACCTGTGGCCCTTTTACCAACAATTCTCCAGTAGAGCCCACCGGCATATTGATTGATGGATCAGCTACATCACAGATTTTACATACCGTATCGGCAACTGGTATGCCAATGCTGCCCGCTTTTCTTTCTCCTAAGAATGGATTGATATGCGTTACCGGGGAACTCTCTGTAAGACCATACCCTTCAACAATCACCGCTCCGGTCATTTTTTCAAACTCCCGCATTATTTCTAGAGGGAGAGGGGCACTCCCTGAAAAAAAACCTTTAAAACATGTCATATCCACCTTTTTGATATCGGGATGGTTAAGGAGCCCAATGTACATTGTTGGCACCAGAGGACCAAAGGTTGGTTTGTATTTTTTAATTACGCTAAGAAGTTTATCTGGTTCTGGTTTAGGTACAAGTATATTTCCCCATGCCATGAATATAGAAAAATTCATGGCACCGCTTAGACCAAAAACATGAAAAAAAGGCAGTGCACCCAATAGGGTTTCCTCCCCTTTTTTAAAAAAAGGAAACCAGGCAGCAATTTGTTGAACCTGTTTGCTCATATTGCCATGAGTAAGGATTACACCTTTTGCCCTTCCAGTGGTACCACCGGTATACTGGTACATTGCCGTATCTTCGAATCCAAGACTAACTTCTATATTTTTAGGGGTGGTTTTTGCAATCAACTCTCCCCACACAAATACGTTATCTGCAGGTTTAACTGACGCTGCCAGTTTTTTTCTCTTTGCAACCAGAGGAAACAGATAGTTTTGTGGAAATGGTAGATAGTCCCCTATTGAGGTGATAATGATCTGCTGTATCTGGGTATCTTTCCGCAAATCAATCATTCGATTCCCTAAAAGATCAAGAGTCACTAGGAGTTTAATACCTGAATCCGTAAACTGATGAAGCAACTCTCTGTCGGAATATAAAGGGCAGTTCATTACGGCAACCGCACCGATCCTTAAAGTTGCATAATAGGCGACAACACAGGGAATAGTGTTCGGCAACAAAATACCAACCCGGTCACCTTTACCCAAACCAAAATTCTGTAAAGCTGACGCAAAAATGTTAACGAGTCGATCCAGTTCGAGATAATTCAATTTATATCCCTGAAACTGCAGCGCCATCTTTTGAGGAAACTGTTCTGCACTGCGTTTCAAAAAATATGGCAGTGTGAGTTCTTCATACTCTAGTTGATAGGGAACATCGGCATCATAGGAGTTATACCATGGAAAGTGATTTTTTATGGTCGTCGATTTCATATAAGCTCCTTACATTGATCTTGATGAAGAACAAACGTGGCCGCCCCCTAAACAATCGAGGTTAACGATTACGTGAAGATGAAATAACAGTATCAAATTTATTACTTGCTTTTCAAAGCTTTTTTTAATTATAGGCAAGAGGAAAACTCTTTTTTTGCTGCCTCCTTGTGAATCTGAAAATGAGAGAGGCCTTTTTGATAATGCGAACCATGCTTCGTATTATTATCAATATATTGGAATTACAATTATTTACAACAGGCTGTGCAATCTATAAGCTGAGGCCGTGAATATATGAAAAAAAAATATGCTCTTTGGGCAAACATCGTTTTTATTGTCGCCTGCGCAGCAATTGTTGCATTTCTTCTCAGAGCCCCGGAGGAGACGACTCCAAAGCTTCCTCAAGACGACATTCATTATCAATATTTCATCATTGAAAGCAAAAAAGAAGCTGAGACGTTTTGCAGAGATTGTCATTCTCCGGGAAAGAAAAACCCTCTCTCTGAGAATCATCCACCTGAATACCGTTGTCTTTTTTGCCACAAAAGGGGCAGCTGATCTGGTTTTCGAAATCTCCCTTATCAATCACGAAACATAATTATGATCGGGAATCAAGAGTCCTGGCAATGATCTCATATACATCAGCAGAAAGGTCTTTTTGATCCGCAATGAATCGTAATTGCTCTTCCATCATAACCTTCAATTTCTGGCTGTAGTTCAAGTAGGAGGTGAGTGGAGTAAGCAACCTTGCAGCAATCTGTGAATTTATGGAGTCTATCTTCAAAACCTGTTGTACAAGAAACCTGTAACCTGCTCCGCTCTCATCGTGAAAGCGATAATGGTTCAGACTGCAGAATGAACCTATCAACGCCCTAACTTTATTCGGATTGAGCAAGGAGAAGGCTTCGTGACTCATTAACAGTTTTACCGTCTCGAGGGTAGAAGGAAGCGTTGATGTTGCCTGGAGGGTTAACCATTTATCTACAACTAAAGAATCTCTCTGCCATTGCTGATAAAACTCTCTAAATGCAATTTTCGTATTCTCTGAATCGAAATGTGAAAGCGCTGAGAGTGCCGCAAAAACATCTGTCATATTCCTAGACATCCTGAGGTGCTTCAAGCATAGCTGTTGTGCAGCACTATCTTCTATTCCAGGTAAGGACAGATAGGCGAGACAGCAGTTTTTGAGACTTCTTTGTGCCATAGCGGCAGCAGAGACAGAATGACTGTCTGCCTCATAGCATTGCCGATACGTGTCTTCCAGCCAATTCCATAAAAATATAGCGACTGTTTTTTTGACAATAGTAACACTACGGTGCAGCAGTTCAGGCTCTACCACCTTCATTTGTTGAGCAAGATAGGGTTCTGAAGGGAAAGTCAATATTTTTGCGCACAATGCCATATCTTCTTGTTTCTGAATGCATACAGACAAGGCTTCAAGGTAGTCTTTATCAACAATTGGTTTTTTGCCGAACTTCAAACTCAGCGTCACATTTTTAATAACCTCAACGGTGAGCTGATGAGCATAATTCCATCTATTGAAAAGATCATCGTCATGTGCCATAAGTAAAAAAAGTTCACTTTTGGGCTGAAATTTTCGTACCTTTACCGGTGCGCTGAAGTTCCGCAGAAAAGAAAGGAGAGGTTTGTTTTTTAAATTTTTAAATGAAAAACGTTCTTTACTCTTTTTTAGCTCAAGCAGTTTTCTGGTTGTCTTTTCTAGGGTTACTGTTCCCTCTATTGCATCTTTAGAAAATTCCAGCAAACCGATTTCTATGGGGATGTGAAAAGGACTTTTTTTCTGTTGCTTTGGGCTTGGTGGAC
>JAZBNU010000352.1:0-6014 GCA_036350815.1 Desulfopila sp. | reverse complement strand
TCTCATACTGCAGTTCTTTGGCTTGCTGTTTGCGTTTCTCGGCAACCGCGGCCGGTGCGCCGGCAAACGTCTGCTCCACGCTTTGACGCAGGGGAGCGAGATCACTTTCCAGATTCCTGGAGACTTCTGCAGAATCAACACTGCTGTTGAGTTCTCCTGTTCTGTGCTCATATTCCTCAATAGCTTGAAGAGCTTCATGTTTCCTGCCACTGCGAACAGCTTTTGCCACAGTGTTTTTAAGTCTGTTGAAGTCGTGTTTGACAACCTGCTCTGACCAGACTTTCTTGTTGATACCGGCAAGAACAGCTTTTTGATCCGCAACACAGTCCACTTCGAGTCTCCGGCCGCCTCCGACTTGATGCTCTTCTCCATTATTTCGATAATTGATGTTCATATCACCAAGTCCATAACTTTGTATATGGCTGGTGGGAATACGATAGGTGAGGTATATTCTGCGCTGTTGGCCGGCCAGAAGATTTCCCAGCCGGATAACAGCAACATTGCCTGCCATGTGTATCGGATAACCGCCGGCATCGACCAGATGGACACTATCCGGCAGATCTATTCTCAGCTCGGCATTTCCGGCAACTACATTGCGCGTTGCTTCAAATTCTTTTTTGAAGACCTCCGCGAAAGCCTGAGAACTTTCAAGGAAGTAGTAATTTCCAGCTCCATGGTCGGCAAGTGTGGTCATCAATATTTCATTAAAATCATATCCAACTCCAACTGTACTGACCCCTATCTCCCATTCGGTGGCGCGGGCAGCAATTTGACCAAGATGATGCGGCGAGGTTATACCTTGATTGGCGAGACCGTCCGAGATCAGCATAACTTTGCGTTGGCGATTGGATATGTCATGCTCCATAAGTGTATGAATGCCCATCTGCAAGCCGCCTCCCAGATTCGTTCCGCCACCAACGGCAACCTGACCAACCAGGGCAGACAGGTATTCGCGTTGACCTCTGCCAAGACCCACGAGGGGAGAAAGTACCTCCACCTCATCCGAGTAGGTGATGATGGCCATGCGGTCATTTCTGCCCATGTAGTTGATCAGCTGGACCACGGCATTCCTGGCATCGGCTATTTTTTGTCCTCCCATGGAGCCGCTGCGATCCAGCACGACAACCAGGTCAACCGGCTGTACAGTCTCATGAGCTGGGCTGGCGAGTTCTGAGCCGATCAGTGTGAGAGCCACTGAAATTGTGCCATTAGCGCCCTGCAGCACCTTGGTCTGGGCCAGTGCTGCATCAAGCGTAACATGCGGACGGGTACTTTCTGCCTGGGAGAAGTTTATCCAGCAGCTCAGAGATGCACAGGTGATGATAATACTCAGCAGTGTCGTTAGGGAGTTCCTGGTGTCGATTTTCATGATGTGCTCCTTTGTGTTTATATTCATTCGTTGATGTTTCGTCCTCCCTTTGATCATATGAGGTTTGGGCACAAAGACAATTCAAACAAATGTAAAAGCTCAGGCCATCTTTTTTACATAAGTTTTACTTTGCATCGAGACAGGCTTGAGGTAAGGTTTCATTCAGTAAAATTGGATTGTTTTCTGTCAGCTTTTACGGGGCGCAGGGTGAAAAGATGGGCAAGGCGAAAGCACATATTCTCATTGTAGAGGACGATAAAGCCATATTGAACGGTCTCAGCGATGTTCTGGTTTTCAACGGTTACTCTGTGGAAAAGGCTGAAGATGGTGGTGATGGCTTGAAAATGATTCTTGAGGGAGTGTTCGACCTTGTTCTTCTTGATGTGATGCTTCCCACTCTTGATGGCTTTTCCATTTGTACCAAAGTGCGTGCTGCTAAACCAACACAGCCGATTATCATGATCACCGCCAAAGGTGCCGAAGATGATATTGTTACAGGCTTTAAGGCCGGTGCCGATGACTATGTGCCGAAACCTTTTTCTCTGCGGGAACTCATCGTCCGGGTTGAGGCGGTTCTCAGGCGCAGCGGCAAAAATTTGGGTGACGAGCGTGTCGAGTGGCAAGGCATTCTTTTCGATGGTACCAATCTGAGGGCACAGACAAAGGCAGAGGTCATTGATCTGACCCGCCGGGAAATGGATATTATGGTGTATCTCCATCGTTATCAGAACCGTATTGTCAGTAAGAAGGAACTGCTCACCAAAGTGTGGCATTATGTTGATACTGATATTGAAACCCGGACCGTGGATATTCATATGCTGAAACTCCGTAAAAAACTTGCAATGCTTACCGACCAGTCGGATCTCATTGAGACAGTGCGAGGCGAAGGATATCGGTTGTGCGGTGAATAGACTTAAACTTCTCATTGTCATATTTCTGCTTACCACCTCATTGCCGCTTACTTTTGTTATTTTTCAATCCTATAGCGGACTGCAGCAGGAGGAGATGGCTCAACTGCGCTTCTTCTCGACGGCTCTTTTCAACCAGATAGAGCAAGAACTCGCAGATCTTATTCAAACTGAAGAAGTGCGCGGGGTCGATGAATATCAACATTTTCTTATCAGAGCAGGCGACAGAGAACAGCAAGCGCCGCGACTCTCCCCTCTGGCTGAATCTGAGATCCCTGCCTATATTCTTGGTTATCTCCAGAACAATCCCGACGGGTCCATGCAGACCCCGCTGGTCAGTGATCTTGAAAACATTCCTGAGAAGAAAAAAGAAATCATTGCCAGGCTGAAGAATGCAAATGAGACGTTTAACAAAAGAAAGCTCAAGATTCTCGAGCCTCGTGAGAACAGAAGTCCTGCTCTTCAGGAAGCAGTCGCTCAGAAAGAAGAAGAACCTGACTTTGCTGAACGTTTTCTCAAGCAGAAAGAACCAAGGCTGAAAAACGAGTATCTTGGAAAAAAGACTCAGCGCATTGAAGAAATAAGCGCCGAACAGGTGCAGAATATAGCTCGTGAAGCAGAGGAGGCAGGGCAGTATCAACAACCTGCTTCACCTGCTTTTTCGCGGGGGACAGGAAAGCGAAATATTGAACCGGAAATAGCCGAAAGTGCAGGACAGTCGGCACAGCGCTTCTTCGAATCCGGAGAAAGTGACGCAATGACCCAGGGGCCGACACCTGTCATGCAGGACACCTCCACAAATAAATTCCAAGTTGAAGTCGCGCCATTTCAGTCGATAGCCCTTCAGGATGATAATGTCTATGTATTTCGAAGAATTGTCATTGATAATCAGATCTACCGGCAGGGTTTTATTCTCCTTATAGAGCCATTTTTGCAGCATCTTATCGACACACATTTTGTCAACCAGCCGCTTGCCGAGTTTACTGCACTCATTTTTCAACGAAAAGATCAGGGTGCAATACATGAGGTCATGCGAGCTGGTGCGCTCTCGGATACAAACGATTTTGTCAACCGGCACCTTTTTCCTGCACCTTTTGATTTTCTCAGTGTCAGTATAACGGCTCTGAAATTTCCACCATCTCCTGCACGGCTCACCCTGAATGTCGCCCTTGCGGTGCTTGGTGCCTTCATGTTCCTTGGTCTTGTTGCCATCTATCAGAGTGCCCGTTCTATAGTTGCGTTATCTGAGAGACGATCCCAGTTTGTTTCTTCGGTAACCCATGAGCTGAAAACGCCTCTCACCAATATCCGTATGTATATTGAGATGCTGGAGCAGGGAATCGCTATATCTCCGGAGCGGGAACAGGAATATCTTGCCATTCTCGGAGCGGAAAGTGCCAGGCTCTCCAGTCTCATCAATAATGTACTGGAACTGGCAAAACTGGAAAAGAAACAGCGTCATTTCCATTTGCAGACGTGCAGCTTGACAGATGTGCTGGCCGAGGTCGAGATGCTCATGTTTCATCAGATCAAAAACGAAGGATTTTCCCTCAAGATTACTGCCTCTGACCTCCCAGCTTTTACCTGCGACCGTGAAGTACTGATTCAGATTCTGGTTAATCTGATCGAAAACTGCTTGAAATTTGGAAGAAATGAGTCACGACGTGAAATCACAGTACGTGCCGACTGTGATGATAGTACCGTCCGCATCGCTGTGTCCGATACCGGCCCGGGGATACCGCGTCATGCCCTGAAAAAGGTGTTCCGTGATTTTTATCGGGTTGACAATGCACTGACAAGAACCACAGGAGGTACTGGAATAGGTCTGGCGCTCGTGGAAAAATTTGTCTCCGCGCTTGGCGGAAGGGTTGAGGCTGCCAATAATACTGGTCCGGGGTGCACAATTACTCTGCTGTTGCCGCGTAAAAAATAAGCTGCTGAGAGGTTCTTTTACCGCATAGTCTGGAGTATAGTCAGGCGCTGCTGTCGAGGCAATGTGGTATCACCTGCAAGAAGTTTTACTCTTCCTCAGAGAAGATATTCATGGGGCTGTCAGATCCTTCATTAGCCATGAAGTACGGAAGCAGGAGGCGAAAAAGTACCCGGCACTTTGTACACTGGTTTGGGTTGCTCTATATTTTGGGAAGAGCAATTCTTTTGTCTTTCGGTTTTTTGGGATTGGCCCTATAGAGCAGCAGGGTTTTGCCGATGAACTGGACAAGAGCTGCTGCAGCGGCTGGAGGAATACGCTCTGCCGCTTCGTTTTTGTCAACAGGACTGTTTGTGCCGATTTTAACTTTTATCAGTTCGTGGGTTTTCAACTCGCTCTGTATTGCTTTGAGCAGGTTGTCGCTGATGCCTTCCTTGCCGATAAGAACAAGAGGGGAGAGTCCGTGTCCCAGCCCTCTGAGATATTTGATCTGCTTGCTGCTGAGTACAGGAGAAGATGCGCTGTCTGGTTTTTCCATGTGTATATTTCACTCTTAATCTATAAGATTTTTAACAATTTCATATCCGCCCACCCACGTCCCAATGGCAGAGCCGAGACCGGTGAGAATAAATACCAGAAAAACCCTGAGAAGTTTGTTCTTCCACCATTTGGTGAAGTGTACCATGTCTTCACCCACCGTTTCAAATTCTCTGACAACCGGGGGAGTCGTCATAACCTGGATGAATGCAGTGACATATCCGGCTCCGATGACTGGAGTGAGACTGGTCAATGGTGCTGCGGCAAAAGCACCGATGGTTGTCAATGGGTGAGCCAGGGCCAGCAACGCGCCGATAGCGGAAGGAATACCGTTGGCCAGCACCCAGTAAAGCAGATTGGCACCGGCGACAGAGGCACCTTTTTGCCAGCCGATGGCAATGAGTGATCCGATAATAACTGCTGGAATAGCCCAGCCAAAGAGTTTAAAACCTTTGGAAACAGGTTGGATTGTCTGCAGGTCAGCAATTTTGGAACTGTTGTCTTCTGCAAGGTGTCTGAGTATGCCTTTTACGTGTCCTGCACCTACTACGGCAACAATCTTCCTGCCGGGTGACGTTCGTATCTTTTCCGCCAGAAAGATATCTCTTTCGTCAATGAGAACATTTTTAACATCCGGGAGAGAGTCACCCATTTCATCCATCAGATCGGCTAGAACATCTTTTTTCCGTAATTCGGTTAATTTTTCTTCACTGACTTCAGTTCTGTCGAAAATACTGCCAAGCAGTGCTGCGAAAAGATAGCCTTTCTTGAAAAAGGAAGTTGATTTCCAGGCCCGGCGCAAGGTGATGCGCACATCTCGATCGCAAAGAAAAATTGGTATCCCGCGGGCTTTGGCGGTTTCAGCTGCAGCCAGAAGTTCGGCGCCCGGCAGAACGCCCAGCTGGCTGCCGAGTTTTTTCTGGTAGGATGCCATGAGCATATTGATCATCAGCATTGACAATTGTTTGTTGCGGATGATCTGTTTAAGGTCAAGGGCTTGCCAGCGTTTTCTTTCCGTAAGAACCTTGTAGCGGTTATCGTCAAGTTCGATGCATACTCCATCGGGTTCTTCCTGTGCAATGACCCTTGTGACAAGATCGACTGATGCTCTGGAAATGTGAGCGGTACCAACAAGCAGAATAGACCTGTCTTCGGTGTGAAAGAAATGTACATCTTCCGGGTATTCATGATGTGTTACGATTGATTCTGACATATAATATAAATGGAAAAAAACGGGCAAGAGGAATAAGGGCAGAACTGTATTTTTCAG
>JAZBNU010000351.1:0-6594 GCA_036350815.1 Desulfopila sp. | reverse complement strand
TGTTTGTCACGTTTGAACTTTTCGGGACGCAGATCTTCCATAATGCGCTCAATATCCTCAAGCACAATGGTCTCTTTTTCGAGAAGTTCTTCAGCGACTTTTGCGAGGATGTCCCGATGTTCTTCAAGAAGGACCTGAACCTTGTCACGTGCTTCGGTAATGATCCTTTTTACGGCCACATCAATCTGCCTGGCTGTCTCTTCACTGAAATCACGATGCTGCGCAATTTCTCTCCCGAGAAAAATCTGTTCTTCTTTTTTGCCGTATGTCAGAGGGCCGAGTTCATCACTCATTCCCCATTCACACACCATTTTTCGGGCAAGCGCGGTGGCACGTTCGAGATCATTGCCTGCCCCTGTGGTGATTTCATCAAAAATGATCTTCTCCGCCATCCTGCCGCCAAAAAGAATACAGATGGTACTTTCAAGAAATTTTTTGGAATGCGTATATTTCTCATCGATGGGAAGCTGCATGGTGAGCCCAAGAGCCCGGCCGCGGGGAATAATAGTAACTTTGTGGATTGGATCGGTTCCCGGGAGCAACTTGGCGATCAGGGCATGGCCTGCCTCATGATATGCTGTAACTTCTTTTTCTTTTTCGGTGATGATCATGGAGCGGCGTTCCGCGCCCATCATGATCTTGTCCTTGGCTTTTTCCAGCAGTTCCAGATCTATTTCCTTGGCTCCGGTTCGAGCCGCCATTAATGCTGCTTCGTTTACCAGGTTTTCGAGATCGGCTCCGGAAAAGCCAGGAGTACCACGGGCGACCACTTCCAGATCGACATTGGCGGCCATTTTGGTCTTCTTGCAATAAATTTCGAGAATTTTCTTCCTTCCCCCTACATCAGGCACAGGGACAACAACCTGCCGGTCAAAGCGTCCGGGGCGCAACAGGGCAGGATCAAGAACATCGGGACGATTGGTGGCTGCGACAATAATGACCCCTTCATTTGATTCGAAACCATCCATTTCCACAAGAAGCTGATTAAGCGTTTGCTCTCGTTCATCGTGGCCGCCGCCGAGACCGGCACCGCGATGACGGCCGACTGCGTCAATTTCGTCTATAAAGATGATACATGGGGCATTCTTTTTCCCCTGGGTAAAGAGATCGCGTACCCGGCTGGCGCCGACACCGACAAACATTTCAACAAAATCGGAACCGGAAATGGTGAAAAAAGGCACATCAGCCTCTCCGGCAATGGCACGGGCCAGCAGGGTTTTCCCGGTACCAGGAGAACCTGCCAGGAGAACACCTTTGGGAATACGTCCGCCGAGTTGAGTAAACTTCTGTGGTTCACGAAGAAAATCGATGATCTCTTCGAGTTCTTCCTTGGCTTCATCGATCCCTGCAACATCTGCGAAGGTAACCTTGTTGTCGCCGCGTTCCATCAGACGGGCCCTGTTTTTTCCAAAGGAAAGCGCTCCACCTTTTCCTCCCCCCTGCATCTGCCGCATGAAAAAAATCCAGACTCCGATAAGCAGCAGCATGGGAAACCAGGAGACAAATACGGTCATCAGAAGAGAATCTTTCTGGGTCTCCTTGACATTTATCTCGACTCCTGATTCGCGCAGCATTGGGATCAGTTCGTCGTCATTCATTGGATATATGGTACGAAAGGGCTTGCCGTCCCGGGTTGTACCCGTGATTGTATCACCACTGATATTTACACGATTTATACCCTTGGTTTCGATCTGGGCAATAAAGTCGGTATAATTCATTGTTGTGGTACTGCCCTGAGGCTTATTGAAAAGGTTGAACAATAATATCATGGTTAGACCGATCACTAACCACATGCTCAAATTTTTGTAAAAAGTGTTCAAAGAATCCTCCGAGGCCTCTCTGTTTGTCTTTACTGGGCTCAAGTCTCTGTTTTAAATAAAAAAAAGGCGAGAGTGAGTCCAATCGTTGCCATCAATCAATCTACATTAAAGCATAATGCTCCCCTGTCGAGGGGAAAAAGCGGATTTTAGCGAACTTAACGGGTAAAATCCTGTACCGGCTTGACTCCGATTGTATTTTTCTCAAGATCCTGGAGAGCTCTGACGGTTGCGGCTGCCCCAGAAGCAGTAGTTGTATAGGGAATATGCAGCTCCAGGGCTGCTCTTCGTATGGAGTAGGAATCTTCCGTTGTCCTTTTGCCATAGGAGGTATTCACAATCCAGTTGACTTCTTTGTCCTGTAGTTTATCGAGTATGTGCGGGCGTCCCTGGGATATTTTATTGATGGTGCTGCACTCAATATTGTTGGCCCACAGATGATCTGCTGTCCCCTGGGTAGCCAGAATTGTAAAACCCATCTTTGTGAGTGACTGAGCAACCGGGATGATGGCCTTCTTGTCACCATCTCGAACACTGATAAAAACATTTCCGGAAGATGGTAGAGATGTTCCGGCTGCCATGGTTGCTTTGGCAATAGCAAGGCCAAGGTTGTCGTCAATCCCCATTACCTCACCGGTTGATTTCATTTCCGGGCCCAGCAGAGTATCGACGTTTTCAAAACGATCGAAGGGGAAAACGGCCTCTTTTACGGCCCAGTGTGAAATTTTCGCTTCTCGGGTAACACCCAGTTCTTCCAGTTTCATGCCCATCATAACCTTGGTTGCTATTTTGGCAAGGGGAACACCGGTGGCCTTGGAAACGAAGGGCACCGTTCTTGATGCTCGTGGGTTTACTTCAAGAATATAGAGATCATTGTCTTTGATGGCATATTGGACGTTCATCAGCCCGACAACGCCAAGCTCTTCTGCCATTGCCTGAGTAGCCTGACGGATTTCATCCAGGAGGTCCTGCGAAAGGGTGTGGGGCGGAAGAACGCAGGCGGAATCTCCTGAGTGGATACCGGCTTCTTCTATATGTTCCATGATTCCGCCAATAATGGTGGTTTCGCCATCACTTACAGCGTCGACATCTACTTCTATGGCATCTTTGAGAAATTTGTCGATAAGCACTGGATGATCTATTCCGGTAGTACCGATAACCTGCATGAAATCGCGGATGCCGTCGTCGGTATAGACAATCCGCATGTCCCGCCCGCCGAGAACATAGGAGGGCCTCACCACCACGGGATAGCCGATCTGATTGGCTGCGGTGAGAGCTTCCTCCAAAGTATAGACTGTATCATTTGCAGGCTGGCGCAGGCCCAGCTTCTGCAGAAACTGCTGAAAGCGTTTACGATCCTCTGCCCGGTCGATGGCATCAGGCGGTGTTCCGATAATAGGTACTCTGGCCTCTTGCAGCTCAACGGCGAGGTTCAAAGGGGTCTGGCCGCCGAATTGAACTATAACCCCATCGGGTTTTTCCATTTCAATGATATTGAGGACATCTTCACGGGTCAACGGCTCAAAATAGAGCTTGTCGGAGGTGTCGTAATCCGTAGAGACGGTTTCCGGATTGGAATTGACCATAATGGATTCGATCCCCATCTCCCGTAAAGCAAAGCTGGCGTGGACACAGCAGTAGTCAAATTCGATGCCTTGGCCTATTCTGTTAGGACCACCTCCGAGAATAACGATTTTTTTTGCATTGCTGATGACCGCCTCGTTTTCCTCTTCATAGGTGGAGTAATAATAGGGAGTGTAGGACTCGAACTCAGCGGCACAGGTATCAACCAGTTTATAGACCGGCACAACCCCTGTTTTTTTGCGGAGACTGCGGATGTCATCTCGTGACGTGCCGGTCAAATAGGCGAGCTGCCAGTCAGAGAAGCCCTGTTCCTTGCATTTCCGGAGAAAGGCAGGGGAGAGTCCCTGAAATCCTGCGGCGCTGATTTCCCTCTCAGTATCCACTATCTCTTCGAGATTTCTGAGAAACCAGGGATCGATCCAGGTAAGCTCATAGATTCTCTCTATGGGCATGTGTCTTTTCAGAGCTTCATAAATGTGGGCAACTCTCTTGGAGTTGGGGGTACGCAAAAAATGTTCAAGATCCTCGGTTTCCAGGTGGGTCATGACATCTTTGCCATCCCCGCCAAAGCCGAAACGTCCGGTCTCGAGGGAGCGCATGCCTTTCTGAAAGGCCTCCTTGAAGGTTCTTCCGATTGCCATGGTTTCACCTACCGATTTCATGGCAGTGGTGAGAAAGTCGTCTGCTTCGGGAAATTTTTCAAAAGTCCAGCGAGGTATTTTGACAACGCAGTAGTCTATGGTCGGTTCGAAAGATGCGTAGGTCTCCCGGGTGATATCGTTTCTGATTTCATCAAGAGTGTATCCAACCGCCAGTTTAGCGGCGATTTTGGCTATGGGGAACCCGGTTGCTTTGGAGGCAAGAGCGGAACTTCTGGAAACCCTGGGATTCATCTCAATAACCATCAGCTCGCCATCGGCGGGATTGACGGCAAACTGAACATTGGAACCGCCTGTCTCAACGCCAATTTCACGGATAATGGCGATGGCTGCGTCACGCATGACCTGATATTCCCGGTCAGTAAGGGTCTGTGCTGGAGCAACGGTTATGGAGTCCCCGGTGTGTACACCCATGGCATCCATGTTTTCAATGGAGCAGATAATGACGACATTGTCGTTCTTGTCCCGCATAACCTCCAGTTCGTATTCTTTCCAACCAAGGAGGCTTTTTTCCACCATGATTTCAGTGGTCATGGAGAGGTCGAGGCCAGAGATACAGAGATCTTCAAGTTCCTGGCGATTATATGCGACACCGCCGCCTGTTCCGCCGAGGGTAAAACTTGGTCTGACGATGATGGGAAAACCGATTTCCTCACCAGCTCTCATAGCATCTTCGACGGTGTGGACAATGGCCGATTCCGGAACCTTGAGGTTGATAGCCTGCATTGCCGAACGGAACTCTTCTCTTCCTTCTGCCTTGCGAATAACCGCGATATCAGCGGCCAGCAGTTCAACGCCGTATTTTTCCAGAATGCCTGCCTCAGCCACTTTGATGGCGGTATTCAAGGCAGTCTGGCCGCCGAGGGTGGGAAGGAGGGCGTCAGGGCGTTCCTTTTCGATGACTTTGCCGACGATTTCCGGTGTGATCGGTTCGATGTAGGTGGCATCGGCCAGTTCCGGGTCCGTCATGATGGTGGCCGGATTGGAGTTGATCAGGACAACTTCATATCCCTCCTCCTTCAAGGCTTTTACCGCCTGTGCTCCGGAATAGTCAAACTCACAGGCCTGGCTGATGATAATCGGGCCGGAGCCTATGATGAGTATCTTTTTTATGTCGGTTCTTTTGGGCATAATAGTGCTCTTCTGGGATGTGTTCCTGCCGGCTGGTTATCGAGGCCGCATCATATCAATAAATCGGTCAAAGAGGTACAGAGAATCATGTGGTCCAGGGGCATGCTCGGGATGGTACTGTACCGAAAAGGAGGGGTGTTTTTTATGACGCATACCTTCCAGGCTGCCGTCGTTGAGGTTTATGTGGGTCACCTCTACGTCATCTTCGTCAAGACTTGCCGGGTCGACACAGAAACCATGGTTTTGGGAGGTGATCTCGACACGGCCGGTGAGCAGGTCTTTGACAGGCTGGTTGCCGCCTCTGTGGCCGAACTTCAATTTATAGGTTGATCCGCCATAGGCCAGGCCGAGCATCTGGTGACCAAGGCAGATGCCGAAAATGGGAATTTTCCCGAGCAGGGTTTGGAGTGTTTCAACAACACCTTGCACACCTGCGGGGTCTCCAGGACCGTTGGAGAGGAAAACACCATCGGGCTTCATGGCAAGAACGGCCTGTGCTTCTGTTGTTGCAGGAACCACTTGAACCTGGCAGCCAAGCTGGGTGAGTATCCGTAATTGATTGAACTTGATTCCGAAGTCAAAGGCGACGACTTTTAATGGGTTTTCGATGTCCTGCTGCGCTGTTGTGAAGTTGCTTCCCGGAACCGGCATATTATTTGACCAGCCGTATGGTTGATCACAGGTAACCCGTTTCACCATGTCCTGCCCAATCAGGCCGCTCCATTTTTTTGCCCGTTCAACAAGAGAGTGGTGGTCGAGATCTTCAGTAGAAACGATTCCCTTCATTGCACCAGCTGTGCGGATGTGCTTTACCAGTGCTCTGGTGTCAAATCCTTCGACGCCGAGGATGCCGTATTCGCTGAGGAAATCGGCCAGTGTTCTGACAGAGCGGAAGTTAGAGGGAACTTTGTTGTACTCTTTGACCAGAAATGCCATGGGATGAACCGCAGCTGATTCCATATCTTCAGGAGAAATGCCGTAATTACCTATAAGCGGGTAGGTCATGGTGACAATCTGTCCCGTATATGAGGGATCGGTCAATACTTCCTGGTAGCCGCTCATGGATGTGTTGAAGACAATTTCCCCAACTGCTTCACCGGCTCCTGTAAAGGATTTTCCCGTAAAAATTGTCCCGTCTTCCAAAGCTATAATTGCTTTCATTATCAGGTCCTTCTCTTGTGCACCGGATGTTCTTTGACCGTTTCTTGCAAAAAACCAGCGGTGATCCTGTTGTATGTTTTCTTCTCTGGGCTGTGCCGCAAGGTTGCCTCTGTTTCACAGAGTATTTCATGAAATATTCAGACTCTGCGCTGTTCTGCAGTGGAAAGCTTGCGGACAGCTTTGTTGTGTATGTCCTGAAATAGGCAGACAAAGCTGTAATATATAACCGGTCATCATGGTTT
>JAZBNU010000350.1:0-21273 GCA_036350815.1 Desulfopila sp. | reverse complement strand
TAAGTTTATCAGCAAGTATGTCGTCATTTGAAAATAATCCACTATGATGATGACCGAGTCCTATTATCACTGCTCCTGTTAATGTGGCTAGGTCAACAACATAATCAGGAGAGTACCTCTCGATTCCGTAGGCCAGTGCATCTGCTAATATAAGGCGACCTTCAGCATCCGTGTTTATTATCTCAGATGTTTTTTTATCATAATGATAGATGATATCACCAGGTTTAGTAGCTGCTCCTCCAGGCATATTATCAGTAGCCGGGACGATAGCGACGACGTTACAATGTGGCTGTATTGCTCCAACGGCATTCATAGTTGCCAGTACTGCAGCACCTCCGCACATGTCATATTTCATCTCTTCCGTACCTGCAGCAGGTTTAAGACTTACTCCGCCTGAATCAAATGTGAGACCTTTTCCCACAAGAAGCAGCGTGTGCGCATTTTTTGAAACGAAATATTCTAAAATCACAAGTTTTGGCGGGGCAGCAGAGCCTTTATTGACTGCTAAAATCCCACCCATCCTCATCTTTTCCAGATCATTTTTTTCAAAAATTGTACATTTCAATTGATATTTCTGAGCCAATTTTTCTGCATAATCAGCAAAACTATCGGGGGTCCAGCCATTCCCTGGCTCATTAGCCATGTCCCGAGCATGACATGTAGAGGCTGCTATGATTGAAGCACGCTCAGCCACTTGCTGGAGCGGTTTTGAGTAGTCAGATACGACAATTTTAAGTTCCTTAATACCAGTATATGATTTTTTTTCTTTAGAATCGGTTTTGTACCTCCGAAAGTGGTAATCACCAAGCAGAACACCTTCCGTCAAACCTGAAACGGCATCTTGCAAAGTCGATTTAATAGGCAATCCAGGTAAGACTATAGCTACCTTACCGGCTTCTATCTTTTTACAGAGCGAGGCTATATTCCCTCCAGCAATCCTCATTTTTTCCTGTAATTCGTACTTTTTTGTTTTTCGGTCAATCTTGCCAAGACCAACAAATGCCCTTCGCTTACTTTTTTCCTTTTTGGGGGTATTCTCGCCATAAGCGAGGAGAACATCACCCTCATTCCCCTTGAAATCTCCAAGACTTGAAGCACTAAGCAGACTGCTGCATATAATATCTTTGGAAATATCTGGCTTGTCTTTTGTTTTCAAGCCAATGCAATAAATTGTAATATCGGGAACGTATCTTTTATCTGGTTTAGCAAGAACTGTGATTTTCGTCTTTTTCATCGTCATTTTTTCCATTTTGAAGACCAGTGTCTGTATTCATCTTTCACACAATAAAGTTCGTTTGTTTCATTCGTAATACAGGTATTTCTTTGAAGTTGAGAGTCAACCATGATTATTACTTTACCCTCTGACTTTTTTTCTATAGAGTAACAGAAGATTTCCCCCTCAAACTCAGGAGAAGTATAGTGTTAAGCACTTTGATTATCGCTATTTCATTAGCATTAGTAGTTTCTGCTTTCTGCTCTGTCTGTGAAGCTGTTCTCTATTCAATAACAACCAGTCAGGTTGAACTGCTTAAAAAGAGCGGTCACTCCTCCGGACCTCTCCTGAAAAAACTGCGGAGAGATATAGATGAACCCATCACTGCAATCCTAACGCTCAACACTGTCGCCAACACTATTGGGGCGGCAATAGCCGGAGCCAGTGTTGCTAAACTTTATGGCGACCAGAATGTTCTCTGGTTTTCCGCAGTATTTACTCTTTCAATTCTCATTTTCTCAGAAATTATTCCAAAAACGATCGGAGTCTCATTTTCTTTCAGACTAGCTCCCTTTATCGCGGTTCCTCTGTTTTGGATGGTCATTCTTCTTAAGCCCATAATAATACTGTGCCGCCTGGTCACCAAAATGATTCCGCAGCATAATAGAAAAAGCAACATTTCGGCAGAAGAACTTCAGACAATTGCATCCCTCTCTTTAAAATCTGGAGAAATAGATCCAGACCAGGAAAGAGTCATAAACAACATATTGGTCCTGCAAACCAAAATGGTCCGGCAGGTCATGACACCACGGACAGTAACCTTTTCACTCAATGAGGAATTGACCGTAGCAGACGCTATGGAACAGATCCATAGGCTCACCAGTCACAGTAGAGTTCCGATTTTCAACAATGAACCAGATAATGTTACCGGTATCATCATGCGTAAGGATGTTCTGCTCGCCGCAGCCAAGCAACAAGTCGAAAAACAATTATCGTCACTCAAACGAACAGTTCATTTTGTTCCTGAAACTGCTGCACTCAATAGAGTACTGATCGATTTTTTTGACCGGCGGCAGCATCTTTTTGTAGTAGTTGACGAGTACGGATCTATGACCGGAATAATTTCTATGGAGGATATCTTGGAAGAAATAGTCGGGCGAGAAATCATCGACGAATCCGACAAAGCTCTAGATATGCGTGAACTTGCGCGAAAACAGACACTTGAGTCGATGGAAAGGCATACGAAAATGTAAAATCTAGTTTAATGCAGTAAGTTGCACCACAAGCTGCATCTCAGTTTTATTTCGCTCAATAGTTACAAGCACCTCATCTCCAACGCTATGCTTTTCGAGTATATCCTGAATATCGTTTAAACTCAGAACACTTTTCCCATCGATCCCTTTTATAATATCTCCCAAAATGATATCCCCACCGAGTTGAGATGTCGCTCGCAAACCTGCTCTATGAGCCCCACTTCCAGATGTGACATCTACAATAATCAGCCCTTCTATTCCTAATTGGCGTGAAATACGGCTGTCTGCAAGGCTTACCCCTAGTCCAGGTTTAATAAGACGACCATCTTTGATCAACAGAGGGACAACTTCGTTAACCTCATTCACAGGAACGGCAAATCCAATTCCAGCGTAAGACCCTGAAGGGCTGTATATTGCTGTATTAATGCCGATTAGCCTGCCTGCGCTATCCAGAAGCGGCCCACCTGAATTTCCAGGATTGATAGCAGCATCAGTCTGAATCACACCCCGGATGGTCCTGCCTGTGATTGCGTTAATTTCTCGCCCCAAGGCGGAGATTATCCCCGAAGTCATGGTCTGATCCAAACCAAAAGGATTACCGATGGCAAAAACTTTCTGCCCCACCAGCAAATTTTCCGAATCACCAACAGGTATTGGATTCAACAGTCGTTGCGGAGCATTGATTTGCAGTACCGCAAGGTCTTTGTCTGGAGCAGCTCCCACAAGTATGGCTTTCCATTGGGAGTGATCAGCCATTGTCACCTGAATTGTATTGGCATCACTGATAACATGAAAATTGGTTACGATCCTGCCGGAATTGTCCCATACTATACCTGACCCGGTACCCTGGGGTATCTCTACAGCATTCAGCGAAAAAAAATTACGGCGAAGAGCTTTGCTGGTTATGAAAACAACCGATGAAGAGGTGTTCTTGAAAATTTCTATCGTGTTTTTTTCGTCTTCAGCCAAATCACCTCTTGCAGTTACCGAGCGAGGTTCTGCATTATCTCTGTCGATTCTTCCGAATGGATTGAAAAGCAGCCATGCACCAAAAACGGCAATAGCTAAAAGAGCAAAGGGAGAGACCCGACCTTGTGTCTGTTTGTTTCTCATTGGTATAGTGGTGGTTATAAATTCAAAAGAAGTTTCGCGACCCAGAAGTAAAGGATTACGCCAACAATATCGATAGATGTAGTCACAAACGGCCCTGTGGCAATAGCAGCATCTATATCAAAGCGTTTCAGTATTAAAGGAATAAATGCCCCAATTGTTGCGGACATGATCATACACGAAAAAATAGAAATACCGACAACCAAACCGAGAAGCCTTGGTTCAGTATAGGTAAAAAATACGACTATACCAATCAGCAGGCCATAGGTAATTCCAAGAATTATCCCTACCCGCATCTCCTTAAAAATCACCTTTATAAACTCGTTCATATTAATCCGGCCGGTAGCAATCCCACGGACAATAATTGTTGAGGACTGGGTTGCTATGTTCCCTCCCATTCCCATAACAATCGGTACAAAAGAAGCCAATGCCAATACTTTGGTGAGTTCTCTCTCAAAAGCACCGATTATAATCATTGCCATAATTCCCCCAACCCATGAGGCAAAAAGCCATGGTGCACGTAAGAGAGCGCTTTCTCGTGTTGATTTCAGCAATATTTCCCTATCTTTACCAGCTCCTGCCATCTGGAGGAAATCTTCCGTCGCTTCCTCTCTAATTACATCGATAATATCGTCGACAGTAACAATCCCCACTAGACAGTAAGCTGAATCAACAACCGGAACAGCCAGAAAATTATATTGCGATACTATATGAGCCACTTCCTCCTGATCAGTATCAGTGCTGACTGAAATCACTTTGTCATTCATGATATTTTTCAATTGCCTGTGTGGTGGGTGCATCAGTAATTCGCGTAAAGAAACCACTCCAGACAGTTTTCCTTCTCCATGTGTTATATAGAGATAAAAAACCATTTCTTTCTCTTCGCTACGTTTCTGAACGAGGGCTATTGCGTCTCCAACTCCAAGTTCTTCATCAAGACTCATGTAGTCGGTTGACATCAAGCCACCAGCAGACTGTGGATGATACTGCAATAACTCATCCACCTCTTCTCTGTCTTTTTTCTCCATATGTTTGCGTATATCATACGCGACTTCATCAGGCAGGGCTTCAAGCAGGTCGACAGCATCGTCCGATGCCATGTTAGAAACAACATCGGCCATGTATTGAGGTGATAGTCCTTGAACAAGATCAATCATTATTGATTCATCGAGTTCGCTTAAAAATTCACCGACCAGATCGGTTTGCGCAACGATTCCAAACACGTTTTTTCTTTCATTCTCTGCGAGATAGCGGAAAACCCATGCAATGTCAGCAGGGTGAGTTTTGCTGATCAGTTTTTTGAGGTGGCCGGTAGCGTTTCTCCTGTTAAGTCTACGCACCATGTCCAGGATCACCATACCTTCGTTGCCGATAAGGTCCTTTTTTGCCTTGTCTTCAGCTACCATGACATTCTCGTTCTCGGTGGAGGAATCTGAGGTTGAATTTTGAATCAGCTTTTGTATATTTGGACGGTTGATTATACTACACCTAATTCAACAATGAGGTCAAATTGAAATACAGTACATAGATATTTCCTTCGATTTTCAAAACATTCACAGATAGTCATGCAGCAAAAATCGTATTACAACAATCTGGAAGATCATTTTAACGAGGCTGTTTCTCTGCAACAAAATGGTGAGACTGAAAAGGCATGTAAACTCTATACACAGATTTTAGATGTCATGCCTGACTCACCACTGGTAAATTACAATATGGGAACTGCACTTTTCAGTATTGGAAAGTATCATGATGCCCATCGCTGCTACAAAAAAGCGCTAATTAGCGCTCCTGAAGAGGTTGATCTGCTTTATAACCTGGCGCTATGTACTAAAAGACTTGGCTTACTCCGGGAAACTATTAAATATTATAAGAAAATTCTTAAACTCAATCACGAAGACAGAGAAAGTCTGTATAATTTGGCCTGTTGCTATAAAGACGCAGGCATGGATGAAAATGCCATTTCCTGTTACAATGAACTCCTCCAAACCCAGCCTGAAAGCGAAGCAGTACTGAATAACCTTGCATATCTGTATCATAAAAATGAAAAGTATTCAGATGCTGTAAAAATGTATGTACGTCTGCTGAAAGCGCACCCCGACCACCATGCTGCGAAACACATGCTGAACTCTCTGTCAGGGGAAAAATGTGAGGCAGTTCCATTCCAGTACATCAAAGAAATTTTCGATAATTATTCCTCGCGCTACGAAAAAAGTCTAGTCAGTGAATTGGAATACAAAGTTCCCCTTAATTTACGGAGGCTTTTTGACGCCACATGCAGTGTCCCTAAAAAATCCATGTCAGTTCTTGATTTAGGATGCGGTACCGGTTTGGGTGGAGAAGCTTTTGCAGAACTCTGCAAGACAGCTACTGGAGTAGATATTTCTTCAAATATGATAGATCTTGCATCTGCCAAAGAAATTTATTCCTCACTTCATGTTACCGAGATTCATGAATATCTTGAAGAGTGTTCCAACACCTTTTCTCTTATTCTGGCTACTGATGTTCTTGGTTATATTGGAAAGCTGGAGAAAATATTTATTAAACTATTTAGAGTGGCTGAGGATGGTGCCTTCTTTTGTTTTTCAGTTGAAAAAGGAGAAGAAAATGGATATGAATTACGCACTTCGGGGCGTTTTGCCCATTCTTTTAACTATATTCAAACACTCTGCGACCAAACGGGCTGGCAACTTGAAAAACATGAAATAACAGCACTACGCCGGGAGAGAGACGTATGGATTGAAGGAATGCTTTTTATAGTAAATAAGCCTGCCACTCGTGAAAACTAAAAAAGTCCGCTTCGCTGCGCCACCCAGCAGATTAACAGACCAATAAACATGGCAAAAAGCCCAACGTTTCGTAGTTGCTGTGCTGGCAGTTGGCTCAACTTCTTAAGCCACTCTTTCATAGATTCAGGTGCAGCAACATAGGGGATACCCTCTACAATCAGTACCATTCCAATAAGCAAGATAAGCAATTTCATATCGCTGTTTCAGAGAAATGCGTCCTTTGAGGACAATTACAAAAACAATTTTACTGTTGTTTATCTAAATATTCAGCCTGGAGAAAAAAGCCTTATAATTTAAACTATAACATCCTTCTTAACCATATTGCATTGCTTTTTGAGTATACAGCTAATATATATAATAGATACCTGATTGAATTCTATTCCTTACCATCCACCATCAATTCAAAACGACTATTGTAACAGCATGACTACAGACAAAAGTTCTAAATACAGCGAAGCCGGTGTCGATATCGACAAAGGAAATTTATTTGTCGAAAAAATCAAGGATGTTGTCACATCTACACACCAACGCGGCGTTCTGAGCGACATAGGTGGCTTTTCCAGCCTTTTCGCCATTGATACAGAGAAATTTAAGCAACCTGTATTAGTCTCATCCACTGATGGTGTTGGAACGAAACTGGCAGTTGCACAGAAATGTGCTAAACACGATACCATAGGAATAGACCTTGTAGCCATGTGCGTTAATGACATTGTCGTAGGTGGTGCAACTCCCCTCTGTTTTCTCGACTATTTCTCAACCGGCAAACTGGATCTCGATGTCGCAGTTGAAATTGTAGAAGGGATCGCCGAAGGATGCAGACAGGCAAAATGCTCTTTGGTTGGTGGTGAGACAGCTGAAATGCCGGGTATGTACAGGTCTGGCGAATACGATCTCGCTGGTTTTACCGTTGGCATAGTCGATAGAGATAAAATCATTGACGGTTCAAACATACGTGTTGGAAACAGTCTCATCGGCCTTGCATCGAACGGTCTCCACTCTAACGGTTTTTCCCTTGTTCGAAAGATATGCTTCGATGACTTGAACCTAAAAGTAGATGATTTCATAGAGGATTTAGGATGCACTCTGGGTGAAGAGCTTCTCAAACCGACAAGAATATATGTCGAGGCCATTCTTAACGTGATAAAAAACTATCCGATAAACGGCATGGTCCATAACACAGGTGGTGGATTTGTCGACAATATTCCTCGCATTCTCCCCAAAGGTTGCGTCGCAAACATTGATCGTTCTGCATGGGATACGCCGCCTATTTTTACATTTTTACAAGAAAAAGGTTCTGTTCCTGTCGATGAGATGTACAGAACTTTTAATATGGGTATAGGCCTTATCGCCATAGCAGCTGAAGAGCACGCAAGCGACATCATGCAGCGCTTTGAAGCCATGGGAGAAAAGCCCTATGTAATAGGCCAGATAATATCTCAACAAAATGATGGCCCGCAAGTGGTATTCACAGATTGAGCCAGCAAGGCTTGGAAATTAAATGTCTGTATTTTTGAGAAAAGGGCTGGTTTATCCACATGATCCAGCCCTTTGTTTAAACCTGCAGTTCAGGGTTGACCACAGTCGCTTTTTTCGCCCTTAATCTTCTGCAAGGCATGAGGGAAAGCAGGTAGAATTACAGCAATATTTTCCAAAGCAGCTTTTTTGCTGCCCGGAAGGTTTACAATCAAACTCTTTTTCCGTATTCCTGTTATTCCTCTGCTGATAACGCTATGTGGAGTGATAGCAAAACTCGCAGCGCGCATTGCCTCCGCCATACCAGGAACTTCCTTTTCTATCACCATCCGCATCGCTTCAGGAGTGAGGTCACTGGGGGCAACACCCGTCCCCCCAGTAGTGACGACCAAATCAATCTTCTTGTTATCGACAAGATCAATTAAGGTTTCCGATATTATTTTTACCGAATCAGGAATAATGATATATTCCTTGAGGTGGAAGCCCTCCTTTACAAGAAGTTCTTGCAAGGCGAGACCGCTGGTATCTTTTCGCTGTCCTGCCGCTCCTTTGTCACTCATGGTTACGACAGCACAGCTGAATGTATACTGATGCGAGTCCATTGGATTAGCAGCTACTCTTTCGCAGCTGCGGCAATAATTTTGTCAGCTATCATGCCGGGAACCTCTTCATAATGCGAGAAGGATATTGAGAAAGTACCAAGCCCCCCGGTCATGGAGGTAAGATCATTGGCATATGTCTGTATCTCCGCCATAGGAACCTGAGCATTGATGATCTCATATTTTTCATCTGAGTCCATACCCATAACTTTGCCTCTGCGGGAGTTGAGATCACCCATAACATCACCGACATTGTCTTTTCCAACTTTAACCGAAATTTCCATGATCGGTTCAAGCAGCACCAGACCTGCTTCCTGGGCGCCTTTTTTAAACGCCAGCGACCCGGCAATTTTGAAAGCCATCTCTGATGAGTCAACGTTATGAAAGCTCCCGTCAACGAGCGTAGCTTTGATGTCAACCACAGGGTATCCGGCAAGAACTCCCTTCTCCATAGCTTCCTGTATGCCTTTTTCCACCGCTGGGCGATAGGTTTGAGGTATTACACCTCCGACGATTTTATCTTCAAAAATCAATCCACTTCCTGATTCTACGGGCTCTATCTCTATCCAGCAGTCACCATATTGACCTCTACCACCACTCTGTTTTTTGTGTTTCCCCTGGACTCTGGCCTTGCCTTTAATGGTTTCTTTGTAAGGGATTTTCGGAGTAGCGAGAGTCATTTCCACTCCATATTTCCTCTTGATCTTTGAAGAAAGCACCTCTAGATGAATAGGCCCGACTCCCGAGATCAGCACTTCCCCAGTATTCTGTTCACGCGTTAGACGGAGAGTGAGATCTTCATCAAGCATCTTTGTAATAGATGAAAACAGTTTTTCTTCATCTCCTTGTTTTGCACCGACTGCAAAAGATATTACCGGCTTAAGCGGTTCAAGCCGTGGATAAACAATCGGTGCTGAACTGTCGCATAATGTATCTCCTGTAACTGTCTCCTTTAGCTTTGCCACAGCAACTATGTAACCAGGCCCAACATTATCAACAGGTTTTTGTTCCTTTCCTTCCATTAAGTACAACTGTCCAAATCGCTCATTGTTTTTCTTGCTGGAATTATAAAAAGTGTCTCCTGACAAAATACCTGAATACACACGAAATATCGTCAATCTACCGGCGTAGGGGTCAGCCATTGTCTTGAAAACGATAGCGGAAAATTTTTCTTCTGCTACTGGTTTTCTCGTAACGCTATCTCCATTTTCTGGATGATTCCCAATAATTTCAGGCCGCGCAGCCGGAGACGGCATAAAGGTGTTTATTGCATTGAGGATAAGCTCACTTCCCTTATTCAATGTAGCAGCACTGACAGTGACAGGTGCAATCATTGCTGCCGCAACACCTTTTTTGAGTCCTTCTATCAGCTCTTCGGTCGTAAGCTCCCCTTCTTCTAAAAACTTTTCAATGAGATCATCATCAGTTTCGGCAACACTTTCCATCAGGCTTTCGCGGTGCAGAGCAACACTTTCCTTCATATCATCAGGGATTTCAGCCTCAGTGACTTTACCGCTGCCGTCCTCATTGAATAGAAATGCTTTGAGTTGAACAATATCGACAACACCTTTGAAATTCTCTTCTGCCCCAATGGGGAGATGGACAACAGCTGGTGTAATTGGCAGCTGTGTTTTAATTTCTTCAATGGTTTTCTCAAAGTTTGCTCTTTCTCTATCCATTTTAGATATGGTCAACATACAGGGCAGTTTCTGTTCTGCTATAAAGTCTGCAAACTTGATAGTCTGTCCTTTTACACCCAGCACTGCACCGACAATAAAAAGAGCACTGTCACAAACTTTGGTTGCAAAGAGTGTTTCATTGAGAAAATTATCGTCTCCTGGAGTATCCACCAGAAAAACGAGGTGTTTCTTCCAGGTGAAATTGTGAAATGAGGAATTTATCGAAATATTTCGATTTATTTCTTCCTCCTCAAAATCCATTGCACTAGAGCCATTATCAACCTGTCCCAATCTTTTGATTTTTCCTGCGGTATATAACAATGCTTCCGCCAAAGATGTTTTACCACAGTTGCCATGCCCTACAATTGCTATATTTCTGACCATGTTTGTATCCTGCATGTAAATCTCCTCAAAATAGACAGCTCTGCAAAATTGTTACAAGATTTGTTCAGTTGTTAACAGAATGTTACCCTTTCATTAGAAAACCAAATACACATATATTCAGTTTCAGCAACCAAAGTCAAGCTTGATTAAATATTTACTTCTGATTTCGAAATATTTTATCTACAAACCGGCAGGATTCACCCTTTTCCTGAATGATTTTCTGGAATTCTTTTATAAGAGTAAGTATGCTTGCAGACAAATCATTCAAAACTCTATCAAAACCGGAAACCTCGTGAAAGACAAAGCACCAGAAAATACATCAATCGCCAAATCAGCTGGAACCGTTGGTTTCGCGGTAATGTTAAGCCGTATTCTCGGCCTTGTGCGCGAGCAGGTTTTTGCAGGTCTCTTCGGTGCAGGAACAGCAAATGATGCCTTTGTTGTAGCTTTCCGCATCCCTAATCTCCTCCGTGATCTCTTCGGCGAAGGAGCTCTTTCTGCTGCTTTTGTCACTGTTTTCTCCGACTATGATCAAAATAAATCAAAAAAACAGACCTGGCAACTTGCCTCCATTACACTGCTTTTTTTTGGCTGCGCCCTCAGCCTTGTGACAGTATTAGCCATCTTTTTCTCAGACACAATCGTCCGTCTTTTTGCACCTGACTTCAACCTTATAGAGGGAAAAGAAAAATTGACCATACTTCTTACCAGAATAATGATGCCTTTTCTGGTGCTTATTTCCCTTTCAGCTGTAGTTATGGGCATACTCAACACTAAAAACAGATTTTTTATTCCAGCCCTTGCTTCAAGTTTTTTCAATATAGGCTCAATAATTGGAGGCGTAAGCCTTTCTCTTCTAATGCCTGCATGGAACATCGAGCCTATTGTGGGTATGGCTTTTGGTACACTTATCGGAGGGATACTTCAGCTTGCGGTGCAAATTCCAACACTGCTACGGTGCGGCTTTCGCTTTGAATTTTCATGTGATTTTTTGAACCCGGGACTTGTCAGAATACTGAAACTTATGGTTCCTGCAATCATCGGGCTATCAGCTACGCAGATAAATATCTTTATAAATACGAAATTTGCAGCGTCCTGTGCAGAAGGATCCGTATCCTGGCTGCAATATGCCTTCAGGCTCGTCCAGCTCCCGATAGGCATCTTCGGTGTAGCTGTTGGCATTGCCGCGATGCCGCTGCTGGCTCGCCACTCAGCTCAAAAAAACAGAGATGGAATCAGGGAAACTTTCGTTTCTTCTCTTGTAATGGTTCTTTGCCTCACAATCCCTGCTGCAGCGGGACTCTATCTCCTGTCTGAGCCAATCATCAAACTTATATTTGAACGTGGAGCTTTTTCGGCAATAGACACAGTCGCCACGGCTCAGGCGCTGTCGCTCTACTCCGTAGGTCTGTTTGCTTACTCTTCCAATAAGGTTCTGGTACCTGTGTTTTATGCGCTTGATAAAACACGCTTCCCAGTATTAGCGAGTTTCATAGCAATTGGCAGCAATATCATAATTATCAATTTAACGATAGATTTCTTTCAACATCGAGCGATTGCTTTGTCTCTTTCCATAACAATGATTATAAATTTTATCTTCCTGATTGCCATTCTGTATCATCAGTTAGGGGGCTTTTCTATCAAAGATCTACTCAAGGCTGCGGGTAAAATACTCCTGGCCACATCAATAATGGCAGTTTTCGTAGCACTTGCACAAAAAATGGCATCAACCCTATTTATGGGCAACGTATTTCAAATATCTTCAGCATTGCTCCTTATCATACTCGTTGCCATATGTATTTATGCGGTTATTCTTTCGAGACTACACATAGATGAATTTTCCGAAATAGTCCGGAAAATCAAAAGCCGCATAGCAGGGACCAGCTAAAACTCTTTTTTTTCCCTTTCTTCCAACCTTTTTTGTATTTCATGAATGGCCGTCTGCATTTCTATCAGATCACTTTTACGAACCACATCCATACGCTTCAATGCCTTTTCGACATAATTATCAACCTGTTTCTCCAATTCGGCCCTAGTTTTGTCCGCATATCCAACAATTTCCTCAACAAATTTTTTCCCTTCCTGTTCCGTCAAACTACCTTTTTCTATCATCTCTCCTATGATTTCTTCAATTTTATCTTTAGAAATGGCAGCAAACCCTATTCCCGTCAATACAGTCTTTTTGAGTAGCTCCTTCATGACATTGTTCTCCTGTTGTTGGTTTATATACTCAAATTTCATCTTCGAACGAACTGCTGGAACTATAAAAATCTGTCTCCCGGACAAAGAGAACAGGGCTGAATTTCGTATGGAATCAGAAATACATATCACCTGCCTAATTCATTAATGCTTTCAGCGCAAAAGAGCGTCACTGGTGGAATTGCTCTCGAAAAATCTGCGCGCAGCTTCTCTAGCCTGGTCCATAGTAGTGCTTATCTGCACTGCAGATGCAAGTTGATGACCAAATACATGAGAACCGGAAAAATAGTGAGTAAACTGCTTCAATCTCCCCAGCCTTCTCTCAGGACTGAATCGCTCTGTCAAGAGATCAAAAAATCTAAGATATACGTCATATGGAACATTCGAACTGCACGTTTCCCCCCCGTTAAAATGAACGGATGCGATTTCCCACAAAAGCCATGGTCTCATTACCGCACCTCTCCCTATCATCAAGCCGTCTGCTCCAGAAATCTGAAGGCAGTTCAAAGCATCTTCAACTGTAAAAATTCCGCCGTTGGCAATGATAGGAATCGAAATACTTTCTCTAGCTTTTGCTATCCAATTCCATGTAGGTTTTCTGCAGAATTTATCATCATTAAACCTGGCATGGATGGTTAAACAGTCAGCCCCCTGATCTTCTATCAGTCGGCACAAATCGAGATAGTCTTTTTCCCTGTTTCTTTCACCAAGCCGTATTTTAACCGAGAGAGGCAATTCGGTACATTTACGAAAGGTGGAGATAATGGCAGCAACTGCTGAACGGTTTTTTACCAGATAGCATCCAGCACCCCATTTCCGCAACTTTGGCGCGGGACACCCTAGATTAATGTCAATGCCATGGGCTCCCATACTATGAAGTTTATCCACAGCAGCTTCTACAGGTAATGAATTATTTAAAAAAACTTGATAAAAGAGAGGATATTCGTTTTCTGTACGAATAAGGCAAGGTGAAACCCTATCGTTTTCCTGTGGCAGTCTTTTAGCGGACAACATTTCGGTGAAAAGAAGACCAACTCCGCCTAATTCGAGAATCAAAGTGCGTAAGGCTGAATGAGATAGTCCAACCATTGGCGCCAGAGCAAGTGGAGGATCGACAGTAATATTTCTAATCTTCAACATAACAGGCACTGTAACATTCAATAGAGGCGAGATGGAAGAAGATAGATCCTGGTCAAATTACCATATTAAGAACATCAGTCACCTGCTTCTGCTCCAATTCCTTGTAGAATTTTATGTGCACTGTAAATTCTCTTACGATATTTTCTAGATAATTTACAGCAACAATGAGGCCAAAACATCTCAATAAATTTTTTCCTCTCAAGTCTATTTCCGAAATTATTTGTCTGCCAAGCAATAATTGAGCGTTTTCTTTATTGGATATACGGATAGAAAAAGACAGTCCACCACGGGAAATATCCAGCAATTCCCCTTGAAATCTGCGTTGACCACTTTTTTCGCCATAGAGATCCAGCAAAATATTTTTTACCGTCAGAGTAACAGGATATCTGGCAAAATCGCGCCGGTCCCGGCCGGAGATTTTAACCAGATCGGGAATCGTGTCTTTCTCAGTACAGAAAGCTTGGAGCTTTTTTTCAAGACCCGGAAAATTTTTCAGAGACTGCGTAAACAGATCCCTTCTCAGCACCTGTACTTTCGTTTCCTGCAATGCCACCATATTGACGGTCCAGATTGAAGCAGAAAAAAAGGGGCCTGTGCCAATGACATCTCCAGGCATCATCCGCTTCAAAAAAAACTCCCTGGCTCCGCTGCTGCAGCTCAACCGTATCGAACCTGAGTCTAAAAAATACAGGCAGGGGTCGATTTGCCCAAGTGAAACAATTGTTTCTTCTTTTACGTAATGTTCGGTTCGAAGTACGTTACGAACATAATCATATTCGCTGCTTGACAGTTTTTCAAAGAGTTCATCCCAAACCTCCACCTGAACATTCGACCGGGGGGAACTTTTCTCTTCCTCAATTATTTCAGCAACTCGAATAACATCCTGCAAAGCATCGGGGTTTATCTCAAGAAGTTTATCCCTCAGCATCTCTGCAGTTTCAAAATTCCTGGATCTGGCTAAATCTATTATCTTTTTATAGAGTTGTGCGGTTGCTTTTTCAATTTTTCCGGAATTCAGCAATTCTTTAATATCTGCGAGAAAGGAATCAACACCAGTATCATTCCTTTCTTCTCTTTGTGAGTCGAAATCGAAACTTAAAGTTTCTGCATCAGATCGTTCTTCTTTGGAAATGTGCCGAATTTTAGGCTCAAGTACGCTGATGGTTTCAGTTATCGCCGCAAAAAGTTTTTGTCTGGCAGTTTTTGACAAAGTGGGATCTTTGCGAAGATGCTTAAGAATATTGACAACCTTGAGAAACGGATATGATCGTAGAGTTATACATGTCATGTAAAGGATTTCTTCTCTGATCTCTTGAGAATATGTATCGCGCTTATTTATTACATCTATCAATCCATTGGCTGTCTCTTCGCTGCAATATTTGCTTAACTGCATTATAATTTTGAGTTTAACTTCATCCTTAACTACTGGCAAAGCCTGAACTAAACGTTTTTCTACTTCCTTTCCTCGTAATCTTGCGGTACATGACACCACCTGTTGCTGCACCCTCACATCCGGATGAACAAGATATCCTTCAATAATTGGATAATACCGGGACTCGCCTGTTTTACCAATGAGCATAACGAGATTTCTAATTGCATACCAGGGCAGGTCTTCCTCCATAAATGCACGCAGCGTTTCTTCTATATCGTCACCAAACCCTGCAATAAGTTCCATTAGAGTGAAACGTTCATCTTTTTCTTTGCTGAATACCAGACGATTAAGGAGATAGAGTACTGCACCCTGTCCTAAAAAAGGCAGCGTCTTTTTCGCCAGTGATCTTTTATCTGCTTCCCCCTTTTTGTAGAGTTGTAATATCTTCTCTACTAGATCCTTTTGGGCAAGATGAGAAAGTATGTTCGCAAAAGGTAAAAATTTTCCGTCTTTGGTCTGTAAAGTATGATCTCTGAATTTCCAGAGAGCAACAAGAAGCTTCTCAAAATCATCCCATTTGTTGCTTCTTACAAATGTGCTGCAGGAGTGTACTAAAAAGGTTCCCATAGTGTCTGAGAAAGATATTTCTTTCCCAGCATCTTTCTGGGTCTCTACAAACTTTGCACAAAAAGACTGCATGAGTCTGAGATTGAATCCTTTTTGACATAACAGACAAAGCTCATCCAGTATGAAACCAACCTTGGCCGAGAATTGTTTTGACGATAGATTGAGGAAAAGAATCTCTAAAAAGAGTTCCACGTCTTCATTCGTGGATCTGCTGCTTTGCTCGTAAATGTAAATTGATAATTTCCTGGTAAATTCAGAGTTGTCTAGAATTGACAGTTTGCCGACCTTTAGCTCTTCCAGGCTACGCTCAAAACGTATCTGCGCTCTTTTTTGCTCAGCAATCTGGAGCTGCTCGATCGTTTTTTTTCCAGCATCATTTTCAGGGAGAGAAGTGTTTCGCTTCATAAATCAGCAATAGATACATGCTACATATTGAATAAGATATGATTGACTTAGCATTACAATCAACTTTCTTACTAAATATATATCCGATATTGTTATTTTTACAAACTTTTTTATTATCAGTTACAGCATCATTAATTCTCCAGGAAGGTTGATTTATTCTGATGTATTCATGAAATGAGCAAAAAAAAATCTGATTACGTACGAAGCTCAGCTAAATCGCATGCGCTGCCAGTGACTCGGTAGCTAGGGGACTGATTTTATTTTTCTTCTGAATACGGGAGACAGATTTATTTTCACAAAACAATGTGAAAAAAAATCAGTCCCCTCAGTCTTTCCTAGAAAAATTAAACCTGTCTCCCGGATAAAGAGATCATGGCTGAGGATTATACGTAATCACAAAAAAAAAGACCCTGGTTGTGAAAATTTCCAGGGTCTTTGCTCTTCTTCGCAGCCAAATTCTACTCAGTTAACAGGTTCCCCGAAAGGATTGAGCCCTTTGGAAGCAGCCAGATCAACAGTAACATAGAGATCTACGTTCGTCGTGCCCAGAAATCCGCCGAAACCTTCGGATAGGGTTACCATGCATGTTTTATGAGGCTTAATGAAAGCCAGCATCGTGTCTTTATATGCAGCCTCTCCGACAAGCTTCCATTTATTGTTAGCCATGGATGCGATAATGAAATCTTTAAGTGAACCTACTTCCAGCCTGCCGCTGTATCGATATATACCGCCGGTAAAAGAGTCTGTTTTAATGGCCATACTTTTTGCTCTATCCCATTCTAATTCGGCAGGCAGCACAATATCCCCATGACTGGCAATATTGTTTGAAACAGGAGGCATTTCCATGTTTTGCTGAGATGTTGTGGTAGCACATCCTCCTATAAACAAGAGCACAGTGAGAAAAATAAAAGCGGACAAACAATTACAAGCAATTCGAAGCATGCTGACCTCCGTATGAATAATATTCGTATGAGACTATCCTCTAATCTAAACTATCATATCCTATGTTGGACCTATGTTCACCTAAAATATCATGAATTAAAAACAGTTTGTTAAGATTCGTATTCCAATAACTTACAAAAAACCAGAATCTCGAGAGTCTGCTTTTCCCTGGACTCCTGTGGCCTGAGCGGGTATGTTTTTTTTCATTCTTCAATCTCATTGACAACCTATGCTGCAAAAAAGACGAAAATTGTTTTTTACAGGCAACAAAACCTTACTCTCAAGACTTTCTTCCCTCCTCATGAGCGCAAAAGTTACATTCATTTCATCATATCCAATTAGACTCGGTCAGTTTCTCAAACTGGTCAATGCAGTGCAGGATGGACTGGAAGCAAAAATCTGGCTGCACGATGGTTTGGTACGTGTAAACGGAGAGATAGAAATCCGCCGAGGAAGGAAATTGCACAAAAACGACATAGTAGAGCTTGTGGATGGCACAAAATATGTGCTGCAGTAAGCATTCCGGAGAGCTCTATTCATGTACTGCGAAAGTCGATTTCAAAGGAGAAGAAGAAAAAAATCTTGATCTGAGGAAAGGGGAAGGAAGTGAGCGAAAGAGAAGGTGAAGCTGCAATGATGCAGCTTCACCTTCCTGTATACATATCAACTTGCTGACAGCTGTCAGATTAACAGCCGAAAGCCTTTTGCAGATTGGGTACGGTTTGCTTTTTCCGACTCATCATACCTTCAACCCACATGGAGGTACCTTCGAGTTTTCCATCAAAAGCTTTCTCAATCAGCGCAGGATCGTCAGAAATTACGACTAGATCCGTGCCTTCTTTTACGACATCTGTAAGCATAAGCAAAACAGAATGTCGACCATCTGCCTTAACCTCTTTCATTGCAGCCAGCAAATCATCACGAATAGCGGCAACCTGATCAAGAGTAGCAAGCTCAAGCTGGCCAACACCTACTTTGCTTCCCTTCATATCAAAATCTTTATAATCACGGAATAACAAGTCTTTTGCTGGAACACCATCGACTGAGGATTTCGCCTTGAGCATCGCCATAAAAAGCTCTTCAGTGTCTTCGACTCCGGCTACTGCTTTCAGATCCGTTACTGCAGCTTTGTCATCTTCGGTGCAGGTCGGTGACTTAAAATTAACGGTGTCGCTGAGAATAGCGGCGAGCATTCCGCCGGCAACATCTTTTGGAATCGCAATACCGGCATCTTTGAACATTTTGTTCAGAACGGTACCTGTACAACCAACAGGTTCATTTCTGAAAAGAATAGGATTGTTGGTTGTCACGTCGCCAATTTTATGATGATCTACTATTGTTACAACTTCTGCTTCTTTAATATTCGCTGGTGCCTGAGCAATATCACTGAAGTCGACCAGTGCTACTTTTTTCCCAGCTGCATCACTGATTTCCTCAGGATAAGCAAGTCCGAAACGCTCAAGTACCATTTTGGACTCGGGATTAAGACTGTCGGCATTTGACTGCATACATGCTTTCGCTTCCTGTCCCTGTGCGTTGAGAAATGCAGCTAGGGCGATGGCCGCAGTAACTGAGTCAGTGTCAGGGTTTGAATGTCCAACAACACTAATTGTCATGATTTTTCCTCCGATGAATGTTTTTTCAAAATCTGCTATTTAAACGACTAAATACAACAGCACTCTTTACCTATAATTTTTAACATGATAGATTAGTTCCTCAAGGAATTTGAGTCAAGAACAAAAACACGCTCCCATCTCTTTGCAGAAATTTATGTTGGATTTACAATTTTCATACCATTGGTTGCCGAACTATTGGCAGTGCATACAATCTTGCTGAGTTTCATCAAAAATTTATTATTTTTGCCACATATATCAAAAAAAAAGAAACACACGTGCATTATCTTTAATGACAGAAACAGTAAGGTACGTTATACAATACAATGTTTTTCACTCTTTTTACGGACCATCAAATACAGCTCTCATATGAAGGTCAAGAAAACTGTTCCCTCTTCTAAAAAACGCTCCAGCGACAATTTTCCTATTCTCTATCAGATTATAGCAATCTTTGTGGTTGCCGCTCTAGCTCTTCTTTTCTTTTTGTGGCACAAGAGTAACAAAGAAATCATTGTAAACTCAGAAACCGCTCGGGAAAACATCCTCAATGAAGATATGCCAATACCTGAGCAAACTGCCATGGGCGGCGAAGAGCATGACAGCAATGGTTATCAGTTTGAAGAAAAAAATGAAATATCTTCCAGAGATCTTCAATCTCCAACTGGAACGGAAAATCCCGACAATATTATCATTGGAAACCGCAATGGCATTACTACTGGCAATGCCCTTCCCAAAAACACAGAAACAACAATAACTACCGGAATCGTTTCTCCACCTGCTCTGGAGACTTCTCCGGCAGTTCAGGAAAAGAATGGCACAATTTCAGAAAAGTGCACTACCTCAGTAAACCATATACGGCAGTTTTATAGGCACCTCGACCAACAGGAATATCTTCAAAACTACGATCTGGATCCCGGAAGTGAAGTATACTTCACTCAAGTTATCCAGGGTCTGCTTGACAATCCTCCTGTTGTTAGTGGAGAAACCAACGACCTGTATACCATTCTTAAAAACACCGCCCACTTTTTCAGGGTTATTGGCAAAACCAATATTCTCATCTTAAAAGCCATCCTGGATAGAGAGAATGACCAGTTTGAGAATATTCTTGCCCACTATTACACGATGCTGCATCAGCCAGCCTGTTTAGAGCAGCATTTTTCTCTGCAACTTTCCGAATCTTCTCTTTATGAGTATGCAGGGTTCTTTCTCAGTACAATGGGGGGGAGACTGTATCTTTTTCGAAGAGATTCTCTTTCACGCATGGTCGTAAGCTATTATGCGATCTTACTGATTGACAAAGCTAACAAAGCCGGCACCAACAAACATGGTATTGAAATTGCCTTGGCCATTGATCAACTGATCAATGAAATTGAATCAACGGCAAACACATTACAACTTCAGGAAACCTATTTAGACACGCTTTATACACTTAAAGAAGAATATCAATATCAACTGCAGTAGTCGAACTGCAAGGCTCTCTGTGCTATTCTTTACTTCTGTTGCAATTACCACTGCGATCCGTTAAAATTAAAAGAATCATCAAGGGTGGTCTGTCTCAGGAGTATGGAAATGAACAGTTTACATAATCTCTCATCAGCACATTTTGCTACAGAAAACCGTTCTGCTATGTGGAACAAAGTTCCGCCTGCTAATAATTCCGCAGCCCGATACAACCTGACTGCCCAAAATGATCCAGTAAGTATCTCAATACAAGGCAAAAGCAGGTCTACAGCCCCTCCAGTTTCTCCCGCCAACCAAAATGAGAAAACCGGCAACAGAACGTCTCCATCAGACTCAGCTATACAATTAACTGTAGAAGAGCAGCAAATCCTCCAGGATTTACAGCAGAGAGATGCTGAAGTGCGTGCCCATGAACAGGCACATCTCGCAATCGCAGGGCAGTATGCCGCCGGAGCAGCATCCTATACGTATCAAACTGGCCCAAATGGTAAAAAATATGCTGTTGGTGGAGAAGTTCCTATTGATGTAAGCAAAGAATCCACACCTGAAGAGACGTTGCAAAAAATGCAGATTGTAGCCAGGGCAGCCATGGCACCCCTCAACCCATCAGCTGCTGACAGGCAGATTGCAGCTAGAGCAGCTGCAATTTCCGCCCAGGCGAGAATGGAGATTCAGAAAGAGAACATTTTCCCAGAGAAGAAAGAATCGGCTTCCTCTTTATCTAACTCTGAACACCAAAAGCCTTCGCCATCAGAGACAATCGCAAATGATGCAGAACAAGAACCTTCTTTTCCTGACACGCCACTTAGTTCAAAAATGCAGCACATGATGGCATTAAAGGCCTATCGCTCCCAAGTGATGTAAAAAATTATTTACAGACTACTTTTCCTAATTCCTCATATTGACACCAAATGACAGAAAATCAACTTAATGATAACCTCCTCTCGTTTCTCACATTTTCCACAAGCCCATACCATACTGTCCAACAGATAACCAGGATATTAGATGAAGCAGATT
>JAZBNU010000349.1:0-2055 GCA_036350815.1 Desulfopila sp. | reverse complement strand
GGAAAGCGTTATAAATTGAAGCCCGACAACCTCCGACAGAGCGATGTCCCTTCAACCCATTCAAGCCGACTTCTGCTGCCTCATTAATGAATTTGCTTTCAAGTTCGGCCGTGGGAAGATTGAACGTGACGTTCATCATTGAGCGTGATTCCTTTTGGGAATGTCCACGGTAATAGCCAGAAGCATCTATTGTGTCATAAATGAGCAGGGCTTTTTCCCGATTTCTCTGCTCCATGGATTCAATTCCACCATTGAGCTGTAACCATTTTAGAACCTCGCCAATGATATAAATAGGAAAAGTAGGGGGAGTATTGAACATTGAATCTTTTTCTGCATGGGTTTTGTATTTCAGCATGGTGGGGATGTTTTGCGGAACTCTGTCGAGCAGGTCTTCTCTGATAATAACCACAGTCACCCCGGAAGGTCCCATGTTTTTTTGTGCTCCGGCAAATATTATCCCAAACTTGCTCACGTCGATTTTGCGAGACAAGATATCGGAAGACATGTCGCTCACCAGCATGATTTCTTTTTCCGGCATGCTGTGAAACTGGGTTCCGAAAATTGTATTGTTGGAAACAAAATAGAGGTACTCCGAATCAGGATTGACATCATATTCATTGTTCTGTGGAATACGATTAAAGTTATCGGATTCACTTGAAAAAGCGACATCGATATTCCCAAAGAGCTGAGCTTCTTTTATCGCCTTTTTGCTCCAGGTTCCAGTATTGAGGTATGTTGCTTTCTTCTCCTCTGTAAGCAGATTCATGGGGACCATGTAAAATTGACTGGAGGCACCGCCCTGCAAAAAGAGTACTTTGTAATTGTCTGGAATTTCTAGTAATTCTCTAAGAAGCTTCTCCGTTCGTCCAGCTACAGCCATAAATTCTTTTGATCTGTGGCTGATCTCGCAGATACCTATACCTGAGTTATCAAAGTTAATAACATCTTTGCTGGCTTTTTCTAAAACATTCAAAGGGAGCATTGCTGGTCCCGGACTAAAATTATAAATCCTCTTCGTCATGATATAGTTCTCCTTCTGGTAGAATTTATGAATACACTTCAAGTAATTAAGAGAGAGTTTTCGGATAATGTCTTCTCTGCTTTTCTATACCTGCTGCTGTCGAAGGGCCTCATACAGCACTATCCCGGCTGTCATGGCAAGATTAAGGCTCCTGATGTTAGAGTTTGTCATGGGTAATGTATAACTTCTTTCGCTATATAAACGAAGTATTTCTTCAGGTAATCCCTGCGTTTCTTTTCCGAAAATAAGATAGTCACCTGGCTTGTATATCGCCTCAGTATATATCAAGGTCGATTTTGTAGAAAAAAAATAGAGTTTTTCTTCGTGCTGTGCCGCAAGAAAAGCATCGAAATCATCCCAGTGAACTATGTTCACATAGTTCCAGTAATCCAACCCAGCTCTTTTCAAATGTTTATTATTAGTTGAGAATCCTAAAGGATGAACAAGGTGGAGGACGCTGTCGGTAGCGCCGCAAAGCCTGGCTATTGATCCCGTATTCGGAGGAATTTCAGGTTCCACCAAAACGACATTAAAAGGGTTTTCCGCAGTCATCTGGGTGCAATTCTCCTCGTAGTGTGATAAAAAGTAGAAATTTATACCGGTGTTCTCGATTTACGACAATGAAAAAAATACCAAAACTCTTCTTTAACTGTGCTCAAGGGGATGCTGATATATTGGTTTTGTATTGTTTTTAAATAGTTGGAATCAATGTGCTTGCCTTACGTAAAAAATGAACCGCTCTGCAGACAAAAATTTCAGGAAAAATCAAGAGCACGCCAGTACTCTAATGATCTATAAGCTCCTAATATTATCCTTTTTGTGTATGTTGATTCTCATAACTGTATCCTGGGAAAATCTTCAGCATATAAATGCGAAAAAACGGAATACACATACCCCGACCTTGTCCTGGAGTGGAACAGAGCTTGTTGTTGTACACAAGAAAGAATCTTTTTCTGATGATTTTGCTATTAAAACTGTTCCAGCAGAATTCAAACCTCTTTTTTTTGAAAAAACACCAGTTAATTCAGCGGATT
>JAZBNU010000348.1:0-5457 GCA_036350815.1 Desulfopila sp. | reverse complement strand
GCAATACCGGAAAACATAACCAGAACATGCTCACCAGCACTGACTGAACAAGCAATCCGGTGACGCTCAGAGGCACTTCGTGGTGAAAAATACACAAGGGACGGGTCGACATGAAGAAACAGGCCGAACTCTTTATGCAAAGTTTCAAAACCTCCCTCTCCTGCCAGCTTGACCAGAGGTGCAACACGGAACTGGCCACAGCGCTTACCCTCTTTTTCTGCTACGATCCTGACGCCACTGACTGTTCGAAGGACAGTCTCAGCTATTTTCATCATATTACATTGCAGTTTCTCAGGAATTGTGATTATGGCGATATCACCAATAATATCGTATCCTCTAACCACCTGGGTCACATCCTCTGGGGGCAGAACACCCTGTAATGCTGCTTTGAGTTTTATACTTTTCATACTATAGAAAAAACGATCAAGAAATGTGTCAAAAAAGCCGGGAGTCTTCAACGGGAAGCTCCCGGCAAAAAAGCTAAAAAGTCAGATACGGCTTCATTTTTTTGAGTGATTTTTCACCAATACCCCTTACAGAAGCCAAATCATCAAGACTAGTGAAATTACCGTTTGCTGTTCTGTGCTGCACAATTTTTTCGGCCGTTTTAGGACCTATGCCGGGGATATTCACCAAAGCCTCGGCGCCTGCCGTGTTGATATTAATTTTTCCAACGGCAACCTGCTCCTGACTCACCGAAGATTTCTGTGCAGCGAAAGTAAGCGACGCAGGCAATACAAAAGTAAGGGCTACAAGAAGGATTAGAACTACATTCAGTTTTTTCATTTTTTTCTCCTTTGAAAAAATAGAGTTGTTGGAAGGGAAAGCCTGGTACCTTCCCTTTTCTTGCTCCTTACTCTAGCGGCCCAATCTTACATTTTTCTTACAAAATGGCACTGATGGAAAAAAAATAGATATGATATGGCATTAAATATCGAGCCGTACCCATCTCGTACAGAATCTGAAAGCAGCTTCAAGCATCTTTTTTACAGGAAGACCGTCATGAATAAAGGCATGATATTTTCCTGCTCTATCACGAGCCATCACTACGGCAGCATCAAATTGTTCTTTGTGCCCGTCAGACTCTATAACAACGGGCCCAGTCACAACTTCACACGAGAATTCATTATCTTGATACTGATAGTAGGCCATCTGCGCCATTGCGTGAAACTCGTGCTTGGATGATGAGGTGGTATTTTCGGTGAATGTCTGTATATACCCGGCTTCCTGCATCGCCTTTTCCGGAACAGCTATAATACTGACACAATACTCAACCACCTGGTCCTGCATAATAATTTTCAACATCGTTTTCTCCCTCTACGAAAAACACTATACATTCTGATTACGTACGAAATTCAGTCAAATTCCATGGGCTGTTGGTGACTCGGCAGCTAAGCTGGGGGACTGATCGGATAAAGAGATCATGGCTGAGGATTATACGTAATCAGAATATAAATAACCATTCAAGTACTTCTTCAGTTCGCTTCACATATACGCACCTCCTGCAATCTCAAAATAACAAATATTTGATTTTCTATTTTTCGGCCTCCAGCAGTAGAAAAACCGGTTACTCATCCTCTATTCTTTTTTCACATAAAGAAGAAACAAAAAACATAGTCGCACTTACTACCTATACAAGCGTCACATTTTCAAATCTTCACGTCTAAAAAAAGCCTGTTGATCGATATTGAAGAGATTCTCTATCTTTTTATTCTTGAGTTATATTTATTTATTTGATAAATATAAGTGATCCTAAGGATTAGGATTCTCCAACTGCCATGAAAGGGCTTGTGTAACAGCAAGTTTAAAAAGAATACGTTTTTTTTAGGAGTCACTGCTCAATTTCATATTTTGTTTTCCCACCAGAAAGATTCATTCCTACCTCGGAGGAGTTTGCATGGAAAGCACTACTGGCGTCACTCCCCAAATCCCGAATCACCTTATCGCCGAAATTGATCCACCCAAGGGAACCAGCCTGGAAACGTTTCTCAAGACCGCTCTCAGCATTCGCGGAAGGGTGGATGGCGTCAGAGTTACGGATGGTGAGCATGCCATAATGCGCATGTCTCCACTGGCACCCTGCCTCGCCCTTAAAGAAAAAAACATCACGCCTACCATGATCATAAATGGTCGTGACCGCAACAGGATATCATTTCAGGCAGACCTTCTCAGCGCCGCTGCCCTTGGTATCACCAGCATTGTCATAAAAGAGGGACATGATCCTACGGAAGGCGACCAACCTGTCGCTAAAACCAGTGGGGATCTCGACCTTCTGACCATGCTGAGGTGTGTTCGCAACCTCAACGAGGGTCATGACCTGGCAGGAGAGGTCTTAGACGGCGGCACCGCATTCAAAGTAGGACTTGCAATAGATCTGTCTGATGACATCAATATCAATCGGGAGAAAGCCGAATTTTTTGTCAAGCTGCAGGAATACGGTGTCGATTCCGTCACCTTAGGCCCCACCTATGACCTCAATATCATCGAACAGTTCATCCCCTTTGCGGAGCAGACCGGCATAAAGCTTTTCACCTCTCTAATGTACCTTAAATCAATAACCATGATCCGTTATATTAACAATCTCCCCGGGATCCCATCCATTCCTCAAGAATTTCTCAAACAGATGATGCAGGCTCCAATAAAAAAAGAAGCCGGGATGCAGGTGGCCGCTGATTTCATGAACGAGCTGGCGCCTCTAGGCAACGGTGTTGTCCTGCTCGCTCTCGGATGGAAAGACCGGCTGCCCGAATTTCTTGATCTGATTGAACGATAGGGGACGGATGGATGCACCTGTGAACACTTCGCCATTCAACAAAAATCTGGCCACAGTAACTCATGAGCTGGGGTCGAATCTTTATCTCTATCAGATACTGGAAGAGACACCAAACGGTGTTATGGTCGTTAATTTAGAACATCAAGTCCTCTATGCTAATCCTGCAGCAGCGAGATTTCTTGGAGCTGCCCACAGAAAACTGAACGACAGTGACCTGAAAAAAGCACTCGGCCATGACAATATCGAGCTTTACCATCTTATTGAAACTTTTTTTCAAAACCCGCATAAACGAAATGAACTGCGCATACGCCATGAAATACAGATTGAGACCGGCGAAAATGAAATACAGATACTTGATGCAGTACTTGTCTACCCGCCTTCATCACCGACCTATTATCTGCTTTATCTCATCGACATTACAACCAGGAAAAAGCTGGAAGGTCGACTGCGTCGCAGAAATGCCTTTTTCCATAATCTTATAGAATCGTCAGTGGATGGCATCATAGCTTCAGACATGAAAGGGAACCTTATCCTCTTCAACCAGAGTGCCCAGACAATGCTGGGTTATGATGATGAAGAAAAGTTCAAGCTGCACGTTTCAGGGCTCTACCAAAAAGGCATGGCTCAAACGATTCTCAGGCGGATGCGCAGTGACGACTATGGCGGAAAAGGAAAGCTCAAACATCAGGAGCTTATCGTCAAGCACAAAAACGGCCCGGATATCCCCGTGAACTTTTCCGGAGGGATTATCTACGACAATGATCAGGAGATCGCCACCTTTGGAATTTTTCGGGATTTACGAGCCATGCTGCAGATAGAAGAGGATCTTGAGCAGACTCATAATATGCTGATGCAGTCTGAAAAAATGGCTGGACTGGGACGCCTCGCAGCTGGTGTTGCCCATGAGATCAACAATCCCATGTCAGGTATTATGCTCTATTCCAACCTTATAAAAGAGGAACTGGGAGAAGACCATCCCGCCAATGAAGACCTGCAGACCATTATCAACGAAGCAGAGCGTTGTAAAATTATCGTTGCCGACCTCCTCGAGTTTTCCCATCAGACCAGTTACGAGATGGCGATGATAGATCTCAATGAAGTCATCCGCAAGACCCTGACCGTAGTACAAAACCAGCCACTGTTTCAAAATATTTCGATCAATCTCAACCTCATGGATAATCTCGCGCCCATTTTCGGCAACTCCATCCGGCTCAATCAGGTGATATTGAACATTATTATCAATGCAGCTCAGGCAATGGAAGGACGCGGCCGGCTCAACATAAAGACCCGTACCAGGGCAAACCATGATATAAACGAAATTATCATCAATGATTCCGGCCCCGGGATTCTCAAAGAACATATCGATCAGATATTTGAACCATTTTTTACTACCAAAACAACCGGCGAGGGAACCGGACTGGGACTGTCGGTCTCCTATGCCATCGTCAAAGAGCATAACGGCAGCATACGAGCATCTTCAGAACCCGGAGAGGGAACCACCTTCACCCTGCGGTTTCCTGCCGTACTGGAAACCCTGATTGGAGAACACCATGAACAGTGATTCCATTTCACCCGAAAGCGGCAACAGAAAATTCAGCAACAAGCTGGAGTCGATGAACATAGATGTAAAGGCATGTTACCAATGCGGCCGCTGCTCGTCGGGGTGCCCTGTCTCTGATTTTTTCGACCTTACGGTTATGGAAGTTGTACGTTTGGCCGCATACGGCATGGAAGACCGGTTGCTGCGCAGCAAAACCATCTGGCTGTGCGCGGCCTGTGAAACCTGTGCCAGCAGATGTCCAAACGATATAGAGATTGCCGCTTTAATGGATGTACTGAGGGAACTTGCCCTGCGAAAAGGGATAGAGCCCGCTGAAAAACGTATCCCTGTTTTCCACCAATGCTTTCTCGACTCAATAAAACACTGGGGAAGAGCTTATGAAATAGGCATGATCGGTGCCTATAAACTGCGCTCAAAAGACTTTCTCGGAGACATGAAACTCGGCATCAGCATGTTCAAAAAAGGGAAATTATCGCTGTTGCCGCACTCTGTCCGCGGGAAAACGGAAATCCAGAGAATATTCTCGGGCAAAGGCAAGGAGTATGAGCGATGAAATTATCTTACTATCCCGGGTGCTCACTACAGGGAACCGCCCTTGATTACGACACATCCGTCAGAGAAATCTGCCAGGCACTGCAGATAGAACTCATCGACATTCCTGACTGGAATTGCTGCGGAGCCTCCTCTGCTCATATGACCAGCCATGAAATAGGCATGCGCCTTCCCATGCGCAATCTTCTTATCAACAACCAGGACGGCAACGACATCCTTGTCCCCTGTGCCGCCTGCTATCAGCGCCTCAGGGCCGCCGACCTCGCTCTGCGGCAAAACCCCGAATTCTGGGATGTCACCGACTATTCCCCGTCTTTTAAAATTATCCATATCTCCACCTTTCTCGCTACAAAGGATATTACGGCGCGCATTAAAAAAAGTCTGCGCATAACTTTCAACAGCATGCCGACAGCCTGCTATTACGGCTGCCTGTCTCTCCGTCATCCCAAGATCACGGGAGCGCAGCGGTTTGAAATGCCGACCACTCTTGAAACCATTGTAGAAACTGTCGGTGCAAAACCGGTAAAGTGGTCACACCGGACGGAATGCTGCTCCGGTAGTCTTACCATGG
>JAZBNU010000347.1:0-2526 GCA_036350815.1 Desulfopila sp. | reverse complement strand
AGTCGGAGATGTTTTTCTGGGCGGCGTCGCGATGATAGTCGCAGCCGAGAATCTCTTCGAAAGTATCTCTTATGGAAGATAAGGCGATTCGATCTTGAGGACGTGCAGGGCCGGCCAGTGATGGAGTAATGGTAGAGAGGTCCAGTTCGATGATCTGGCTGTATTCGGCAGTTGCCGTATCGCTGAGGTAGAGCTTGTTGGCTTTGGCGTATTTTTCTGTAAGTTCTGCTTTATCCGTCCTTCCAGTAAGATGCAGGTAGTCGATGGTTTTTTCGTCTATGGGGAAGAAGCCCAAAGTCGCGCCATATTCCGGGGTCATGTTGGAAATGGTGGCTCGGTCAGGGATAGAAAGGTTGGCCAGTCCCGGCCCAAAATATTCTACGAATTTCTCCACAACATTGTTTTGCCGTAACAGCTCGGTTACGGTAAGGACCAGGTCTGTTGCAGTGATACCTTCCCTGAGACTTCCTCTCAGTTTGACTCCGACTACTGCTGGAATGGACATATAGTAAGGTTGTCCCAGCATGACGGCCTCGGCCTCTATCCCTCCGACGCCCCAGCCCATGACTCCGATGCCGTTGATCATAGGAGTATGGGAGTCGAGTCCGACCAGAGTATCCGGGTAGGCTACATTCTCTTCATCGGTAATGACGACCCGACCGAGATATTCAAGGTTAACCTGATGACAGATTCCTGAATTGGGCGGGACAACATTGAAGTTTGTAAAGCTTTTCTGTGCCCACTTTAAAAGGGTATATCGTTCGTTATTGCGTGAATATTCTTTCTCAACATTCTGGACAAGGCTATCGCTGGTTCCCGAGTAATCTATCTGGATGGAGTGATCAACCACCAGCTCTACCGGCACCATCGGGTTGACCTTGGCGGGATCTCCTCCCAGTTCCGCAACTGCATCACGCATTGCGGCAAGATCAACTACCGCAGGCACCCCGGTAAAATCCTGCATAAGGACGCGGGCTGGATGGTAGGGGATCTCAGCGGGTGCTTTATAGCTTTTTTTCCAGCCGGCAATGGCGAGCAGATCCTCTTCCTTCACGATCCGGCCATCAAGCTTTCGCAGAAGATTCTCGACAAGTATACGAATCGAAAAGGGAAGCCTGTCAATATTAGCAACTCCATTTTTCTGGAGGAGAGTAATGTCATAATAATCGTATGTTGTGCCATTGATGTCCAGGCTTTTGCGATAGTCGTTTCTGTTCATGATACTGTCCTTGATTGAATATGGGCGAGAATGGCGACTCTTTATGCTTGTGACTTGTATTAATAGTCCGTCAGATGGACAAACTCGGCGTTTTCAAGCCACTGTTCCGGACGCGAGACAAAGTCGATTATGTTCTCAAGAATTCTATAGTGACGTCGTTCTTCCCGCGCGATTGCCTGGAGCAGGTGCTTCTCCGAGGTATTGTCGGTTTCCTGTGCTTTTTCTTCATAGAACCTGAAGGCTTTTTCCTCCATCTGCAGTGCGACGGTATACGCGTCTGTCTGATCGGCATCAGCAGCAATATCAATCTGGTTCTTCTCCTTCATGGCGGCGAAGATGTTTTTCGAGTCTTCAAGAATAGAACTGTCTTTGATATCAAGTGAAGTCTCTTTCTGCAGATTCGAGAATAACCTGATATGGTCAAGTTCTTCATCGGCCAGATTGGTAAAAATAGCCTGAAGTCCTGGGTTACTGCATTTCAGGGCGAGTTCACGGTAAAATTTTTCGCCGTCCTTTTCCATTTCTATTGCAAAATCAAAGATGCTCATTCTATTTTTCTCCTTTGCGTGGCAGTGTTGGAAAAACTACATGTAAGAATAACTATTATCAACTGTTTTCAGTGAAAGACATGACATTGGCTCGTGAAGTTTTACAGCTTCATAGTATAGCACAGACATGGTTGATATGGAAAAAAAACTGTTGTCCGGGTTATTTCAGGAAAGAGTAATGTTGCCGGTGACTCCAGTGCTGCAGTATACAATGGCTTGAGAGTGGATGTCAGGTGAGTACAGCTGAAGCTGGGTTGAGGACGCGTAAAAGGTGAAGAGTCAGTGGAGAGATGCGGGATTGGTCATGGGAAAACTGAGAGTGAAGGTGGTCCCCACTTCGGGTGTTGAGGTAACCTCGATATATCCCTGATGGGCATCAACTACTTCTTTGACCAGTGAAAGACCCAGACCAGAACCGGTGATATGTCTGGTTGCCTTGCCCTTGACGCGGAAAAACCTGTCGAAAATATGTGGGAGATCTTTACTGCTGATGCCAATGCCTGAGTCTTTGACAATGAGATTGGCGAGACCGCCGTTAAGTGATGTCTGAATTTCGAGGACGCCTCCTTCCGGCGTGTATTTGACGGCATTGGAAATGATGTTCATGAAAGCTGTGCGGATATGATCGTAAGCGACATTGACCCATCACTCTTCTTCGCAGGGCGTATAGTGTATGGTAATTTTTTTTGCCTCCGCCTGCGGTTTGGCTATTTCTATAATATCGTTAATGATATCATGCCCTTTGGTGGGTTCGAGATT
>JAZBNU010000346.1:0-2790 GCA_036350815.1 Desulfopila sp. | reverse complement strand
CGCTCACGTATACGCCATTCGACGCAACATTATCTCATGCGGTGTCGATTACTTAAATTCTCAGTGTATTTCCCTTATCACAGTCTCCTGATCAAAACCAGTATTGGAAGTCGCAAATTTTTCCCAGAAATCCTGACCAAGTTGCCTGGCGTAGTCAATCTGTTCTTTACCATGTCCAAACCTGGTATAGTATTTTCTGATCCAGGAGCTTTCAGACTCGGGAGAGTATCCGGCAATCTTCAGAAAAACACCAATAGTGCGCCATGGCTCTGGACCGGTATGCAAAAAAACAACCGGTTGGAGAAACTCTGCCTTTCTCCTGAAAAGCATGAGACGAAGCTGCAGATAATGAAGCCTCCAGTATCCACGACATGAAATAAATGGGAGCACCTTTCTTTGTGTTAACATTTCTCCGTCTCTGTCAAAAAAACTCAAAACGGGACCGCTGGGATTATAGGACCACGTTGGTCCGGCGAGTATAACCAGATCCCAGTTAACACCTGCAGTCGGCTGTACATCTTCAATAGCCACTCTCTTGCGGAAAAAGGTTTCCAACATCATAACAAGGGTTGAAAAGATCGAACCAAGTGGAAACTGCATTTTTTTCTTGGGCTTAAGGCTGAGTTTTTCTACGACAGCACCGCCTTCTTCCAAACCTTCGGCAAAAGCATGGATAAGCTTTCTAGTCTGCCCGCTATAGGAATAATAAACTATAAGAACCTGCTTCTCCATCCGGGTTCATCCTGCTATTTGCTAGAGATCGCGAATATTCTGAGAATATGAATCCACCACTAGCCTGAATTTCTCATGAACATTGTGTTATTTTCTTAATTTAGACGACATTCCAATGTGTTCGTGTAGTATACCTTCATAAGAAAACCGTACACAATGTTCACCGGAGGCCAGCCGATCTTACCGTGCCTGCAGCGTTGCCGAAGCAAGCTACATAGACGACTATAGCGCCTTGCTTCGCGCCTCGCATCCACGGCAACCTCGGCTGGTGAGAAACTCGAGCTAGAAAAACTGACACTTGTGACACAATAACGGAGAACCAAATATCAGACAACAACGAATTGCCGCAACACTCTTTCAAATATAGCGGAGAAAGCTTAAAAAAAAACCCCCGGCTTAAAGGCCGGAGGTTTTTTTGAATGCTTATGAAGACAATTCCTAACTTTCCACTTCGTGTTCCACTCCCACAGCAATCTTATAGAGCAGTGTGAGAATAAAGAAGCCGGTAGCCCAGATTCCCAGGGTAACACCTATTTCATTAGCAGTAGGGTAATATTCGACTACTTCATGCAATGGAGTCACGGCAAGTCCACCCATCACAAATCCCAGCCCCTTGTCGAGATAAAGGCCGATGAAAATCATCGCACAGGCCAGTGCGACAAGACCGTCGGTCAGCTTATCCTTAATCTTTCCATAGGCCAGCAAGCCGAGACCACCAACACAGAAGATGGCAAAGGTCCACATAAATGGTACCAGGTTATTGAATACCTCTCCGTGATGTTCAAGACCGAAGAAAAGATACTCAAGCGAATGCATATGGCCTGGAATCTGCGAGTAATAGCCGACAAAGAACTCAAGCAGGACAAAGAAACCGTTTATCAAAACAGCATACATGATAATGGTGGTGATCTTGTTGATCGCTTCCTTGCCAGCGTCGAAATTGGCAACCCGCTTCATGATCAGGCAAGCAAGTACTATCAGGGCAGGTCCGGCTGCAAACGCTGAGGCGAGGAACCGCGGAGCTGTAATGGCAGTAAGCCAGAAATGACGCCCTGGCAGACCACAGTACAGCATAGCTGTGACAGTATGTATGGAAACAGCAAAGGGAATGGAAATATAAACAAAAATATAGACCCATTTGGGCGGCTTAACCTGTTTTCTCTCTGCGGTAAGAATAACCCAGCCACAAATGACATTGAGACCAAGATAGCCAAGAAGAACTACCATATCCCAAAAAAGCATGGAATTCGGAGTCGGATGAAGAATCATATTCAGGCCACGGAGCGGCTGACCGATATCCGCCATAATGAACATAAGGCACATAAGAAGCGCAGAAATAGCCAGGAACTCACCAAGAATTGTGATACGGCCGAACGCCTTGTAATTATGTACATAATATGGAAGAACGAGCATCAACCCTCCAGCTGCCACACCAACCAGGAAGGTAAACTGCGAGATATACAACCCCCAGGAAAGATCACGCCCCATCCCGGTGAGGCCAAGACCATAAACGAACTGTCTTAAATAACAAACTGCTCCAATGGCTATAAACACGCCGAGTGCGGCGAGCCACATCCAGTAGGCCGGTTTGCCTTTGAGCGCTTTTTCAATCATGACATCCTCACACTATATAAAAGATCGACGGTTGAGTTCCAAGGGTGGGTTTCCGTTGGATCGTATGTTCCTTATCGAGAAGCTGGCGAATTTCTGAATGGGGATCGTTGAGATCACCAAAGACCAGAGCTCCCGACTCTTTAAGGGCTTCAACGCATGCAGGCTCCTGGCCAAGAGCAAGACGCTCTCCACAGAAGTTGCATTTCTCGACAACACCTCGTGTGCGGGTTGCGAAATCAGGGTTGTAGGCCTTGATTTTATCACGCGGATCAAACCAGTTGAAGCTCCGTGCCCCATACGGACAGCCCATCATACAGAAGCGACAACCTATGCAGCGATGATAATCCATGGCAACAATGCCGTTGGGCAGCTTGAAAGTAGCCTTGGTTGGGCATACCCTGACACAGGGAGGGTTGTCACAATGATTGCAGAGCACCAGAAAAT
>JAZBNU010000345.1:0-2018 GCA_036350815.1 Desulfopila sp. | reverse complement strand
TTGTAATAAACACTGTCGGCTAAGTCCGTCAATACATTCTTTTGCAAGGTGCATTTTAGTAGACGACTCTATTTCCGGCATTTCCGTGAAATTCTGTTTCTATATCAATTTAAGTTTTTAATTAAACTTGCAAGTTCCTCTCTTTTTTTGTAGAGTAGTCCATCATTGAGAAAACAGGAGGTGGAATGATGAAAGTAGACAGAAGGACCTTCATTGCCGGGGCCGGCGCTGCCGGCGCATTGGTTCTGCTGCCCAAAGGCCAGGCACAGGCAGCAATAAGGGATGATTCCTATGCGACACTGATAGATCTGACAAAATGTGACGGGTGCAGCGAACATGAGACCCCGCTGTGCGTTACTGCCTGCAGACAGGGGAAAAAAGATGTCTTTCCCAATCCTCCCAAGGAAGAATTACGAGACTACTGGCCTCAGAACAGACACGAGGACTGGTCGGACAAAAAGCACCTTACAGACCGATTCACCCCGTATAACTGGATATTTGTGCAGAAGGTTAAAATCGGTGACCGGGAGATATCCATTCCCAGAAGATGTATGCATTGTGATAATCCTCCCTGCGCTAAGCTGTGCCCGTTCGGAGTTAAACACAAGACACCTGAAGGACCGGTCTATATAGACCACAACCTCTGTTTTGGTGGAGCAAAATGCAGGACCGTCTGTCCCTGGAGCGTTCCACAGCGTCAGGCCGGAGTAGGTCTCTATACCCTGTGGCAGAAGTATCTCCCAGTCGGCGGCGGTGTTATGTTCAAATGTGATCTCTGCCGGGATCGTCTCGCTACCGGAGAAAAACCATTCTGCATGGAACAGTGCCCCAAAAAGGCCATGGTGGTTGGAAGACGTGATGAAATTTTTGATAGAGCTCTGAAGCTCAAGGAAAAATATAACGGCCATATATACGGCAAAGCTGAAAATGGAGGGACGTCAACCCTCTATGTTTCTCCTGTTTCTTTCGCGCAGATAGAAAAAGCACTCATGGAAGGACCTGAGGAAAAAGGGAAAAAAATTGTTGGATTCAGTGTGCCTGAAAATGTTCTCGTCAAGCAGAAAAACTGGGCTCTGCTGAGCCTCATTGCTCCTGTCGCCGGCATAATTGCAGCTCTTGGTTTTTCCGGCAATAAAAATGAGGAGGAGAAATAATGGATAAGGTACTGAGACACTCTCTTGCGGTGCGGATGTCCCATTGGATCATAGCCTTCTCCGGCGTCATCCTGCTTTTTTCCGGTTTCATGCAGCTGCCCATGGAGCAAAGATATAAGATCGTCAAGATTCCAGGACTATTCTGGGCCGGCAACTTCGAGGTCACCCTTCTGATACATTACTTGAGCGCTGCTGTTTTCACTGCCGCGGTATTCTTTCACATTTTCTACCATCTCAGGAGAAAAGAATTTTCTCTTTTACCAAAACCTGGTGATCTGGGTGGGGCCATACAGGGATTTCTTGCCATGTTCGGACTTGGCAAGGAGCCTGCCCATGGAAAATTCCAGGCCAAACAGCGAGTCATCTATGCAGTTATCGGTTCAACCACTCTTATACTTGTGATAACTGGCCTGATCAAGTCCTATAAAAACCTGGGTGCAATTGTACTCGATCCCATGTTTCTGCAGCTTGTCGCCTTTACCCATACCATTACAGCAATGGTGTTCATGGGATTATTTCTCGCCCACGTGGCTGCCTTGATGTTGAAAGACCATAGGCCAATGATTCCATCAATGATAACAGGGAAGATGGATAAGGAATACGCCAGGAAACATCACCCAAAATGGCAGGTGGACTGAAAATCTATTCTCCCTTTCTTTGCCGAACACCTAAATTACCGTTTACGCGTAAGAGTTTTGTGCGGGGAAAACTGATGGGAACTAACTGGTACACCCGGAGGGATTCGAACCCCCGACACCCGGATTCGAAGTCCGGTGCTCTATCCAGCTGAGCTACGGGTGCACTGTAGTGATTACAGTGGCTTACCTCTCTCTATATGCCTCGTTGATCTTCTCCGGTAGATGA
>JAZBNU010000344.1:0-5297 GCA_036350815.1 Desulfopila sp. | reverse complement strand
TGTTCTCCTTCGCTTCTATAAGAGGTGACATCGACTTCAGGAAATGACTTCTCCATATAATGTAAATCTATTCCAAATTCAGGTAAATCCGGATGGGCGCAAACCCGACCTTTGTTGAAAACTTTGATGTATGGGTGATGCCCTTTTTTATGTATATCATAATCATCGTATCTATGCTGATATGTGATGCAGTGACTGGTGGGGATGGTATCAAAGGAATAATTAAATGTGCTGTTCTGGTACCGTCTGTCGGTCTTAAGAGAATTTCTTCTCTTTTCTATATATTCGAGTAATTCCTGTCTGTGATCCATCCTATTGCTGAAAAGCAGCTCTGTTGCCTTTGTAGTGAGTGCATAGTTTGCCTCTCCGGTTTTTTTAAAGTAAAAGAGACTGTCATTATAATGTTTTTCATACCAGTCTCTTCCAGGGGGGGGAGAGATGTAAAACCCAAGTGAGCTGATTCTTGGTGAGCTGTTATTTACCACATAATATTTGTTTGGATTGGCACTACACCCTAAGGTTACGAGGAGGGCTAACGAAAGAGCTGTACCTAGAGAAAACCTTTTCATTTTGTCACTGTTACAACATAAAACATTATGGAAGTGAGAAATTGACATTGGAGATTCGAGGATGGCAATTTGTAACAATGCATAGAAGGAGGTTTTAATGTATAATCAATGAAATTAATCTTAAGGTAGAAAAAAAATCAATGATACGTAGATCTTGCATAACATGAAAAGCTGGCCTTGTAAACATTATATTTTTTCAGAATGGGTTGTGAAACCCTATAAAGCCTATGTTTAAAAATCCTGAGTGTATGCGTGTTAAACAAAATGAAATTGTTGAAATACAATCCCAAAAAAAAATTAGACTTTCACGAATTTTCTTTTCTTCCTATAGCATTTATCTCTTTACTATCTGCATCCTTGTCTCTTGCATCCTCTATTATATTGCTCAAATAACGTATAACAAAGGGATGGAGAGTCTGGCTCACGAAGGATCCGTCAGACTGGAGCTGCATGAAACATATTTGCGAGGTATCCTGGAAAAGTACGAAAATCTACCTGAACTTCTGGCTTCGGATAAACGTCTTGTGTCGTATCTCCTTGAACCCGACGGGCAGGAAAGTGTAGAAGCTCTCAACAAATACCTCGAAACCATAAAAAGTGTCAGCAACGGTTCAGATGTGTATTTGATGAACACTGAGGGATTAACTATCGCGGCATCAAACTGGAATGAGCCTCTAACCTTTGTTGGTAGTAATTTCCATTATAGGCCATATTTTCAGGAGGCCATTGCTGGGCGACTGGGACGATACTTTGCCCTGGGGACAACTTCAAGCAGACGAGGGTATTATTTCGCATACCCAGTTAAACATCAAAATGAAATAATTGGGGTACTGGCACTCAAAATAGGTATAGATGCTGTAGAACAATCATGGTCTCAAAAAAAACAGTCATTTCTTGTTACAGATCCCGATGGGGTTATTTTTTTTACTACCAACTTTCATTGGAGGTTCCGGACTCTTTATCCCTTGGCAAAGGAAACGAAAGAGAGAATTGTCAAAAGCAAAAGATATCTCGACACACCTCTTGAGCCAATTCCTCTACTGGATGAAAGACTGACCCGATTTGGTCGGATGGTAAAGATTAGACAAGAAAATACCTCTCTTTCAAGTACCTACCTTCTGCAAAGTGTTTATATGGATGATGCTGGCTGGAATGTGCAAATACTATCAGATATACGAGAAGTTGAAAAACTGGTTGCTCTGGTTGTTATCTTGTCCGGCTCTTTTTTTATTCTTGGTGCGCTGGTTCACTTAATTGTGCGACAAAGAAAGCTGCGATTGACAGAAGTAAAAAAATTTGAAGAACAATCTCGTAGAATGCTGGAACATTCGAATGAACGTCTGGAAAGCAGAGTAATAGAACGAACCGCTGAACTGACTTTTGCAAATGAACAGTTAGTAAAAGAGATTGAAGAGAGAAAACGAGCAGAGGAGGCTCTGAAAAAAACCAGGTTTGAACTGGTACATGCTGCAAAGTTAGCAGCCCTTGGGCAAATGTCGGCTGGAATCAATCATGAACTCAACCAACCTTTGGCTGCCATTAGAAGTTATACTGATAACTGTAAATTGTTTTTAAATAAAAAAAGAAATAAAGAGGTAGAATGGAACCTTGATCAAATCAGTGAACTCACAGATAGAATGGCACGCATAGGCGCTCAACTGAAGCTGTTTGCCAGGAAAAGCAGTGGACAGTTGTCGGTAGTTCCAGTCCATGGAATAGTAGACGGTGCATTGGAGATTTTACAACCTGCCTTGCGCACAGCGAACGCTCACGTGAAAGTCGGCATAGATCCGGAATCTCTGGAAGTAAAGGCAAATAATGTATTGCTCCAACAAGTTATGGTTAATCTCGTCGGTAATGCATTACAAGCTATTGAAGATAGCGAACCGCGAGCTATCGATGTCACGGCCGAGCGATGCGGCGGGAAAGTTAAAATCTCTGTTCAGGATAGTGGAAAAGGTATTGATCCTAAACATCTCCCCTATATTTTTGAGCCATTTTATACCACCAAAAAATCCGGACAAGGGCTGGGCCTTGGGTTGACCATTACAGAAAGGATACTGCATGAAATGAAAGGTGAAATAAAAGTCTGCAACATAGAGAAGGGTGCAAGGTTTGAAGTATACTTAGAGGAAGCTTTATAACGATGGATCAAAATAAAAGAATTGTATTTATAGATGACGAAAAGCATATACGTCAAGCAAATAAGCAGACTCTGGAGCTTGCCGACTTTGAAGTTACCTGTCTCGATTGTGCTGAAAACGCTTTACCTTATATATCCATGGATTGGCCCGGAATAGTAATTTGTGATATTCGCTTGCCGAATATGGATGGTTTGGATTTTCTTCAGGAAGTAAAAAAGGTAGATATAGATTTGCCGGTAATTCTGATAACGGGTCATGGTGACATTTCCACTGCTGTACAGGCCATGCGAGACGGTGCTTATGATTTTATCGAAAAGCCGTATTCCTCTGAAAGACTTGTTAAAACAGTAGAAAGAGCTTTTGAAAAGAGAGCTTTGACACTGGAAAATCGTGAACTCCGAAGAGAACTGGAGGTCCATTCAGCACCTGGTCCAAGAATTATAGGGAAAACTTCAGCAATCCTTCAGCTGCGTGCTACAATTGCTCAGATTGCAGATAGCAGCGCCGATATTCTAGTTCTTGGTGAAACCGGAACGGGAAAGGAGCTTGTAGCCAGATCTTTGCACGAACAAAGCTACCGCAGAAATAAAAACTTTGTTGCAGTCAATTGCGGCGCAGTTTCCGAATCAATTATTGAAAGTGATCTTTTCGGCCATGAGGTTGGTGCCTTTACAGATGCAAGAACTCAACGAATAGGAAAATTTGAACACGCAAATGGCGGCACTATTTTTCTTGATGAAATCGAATCAATGCCTTTGCGACTTCAAATTCATCTGCTGCGAATTTTACAGGAAAGGTCATTGGAGAGGATGGGATCTAACGACTCGATTGCCCTTGATATTCGCGTTGTTGCAGCTTCTAAAATAGATCTGCTGAAGGCTGCAGAACAAGGAAATTTCAGGGAAGACCTCTATTATAGATTGAATGTTGTTTGTCTGGAAATTCCTCCGTTACGAAAACGAAGGGACGATATTCCTTTGTTATTTCATCATTTTCTTTTGGTTGCCGGGCATCGGTACCAGCAGGAGGCTCCTTTGCCGGACTCCTCTCAGATGAGTTCACTGATGTCATACGCCTGGCCAGGAAACGTGCGTGAACTTCGCAATCTGGCGGAACGATATGTTTTGTTAGGTAGTCAATGCGGCTGGTCAATAGACCAATTGTTGTCAGGAAGCGAAAGAGAACAGAAACACAGCCTCCCTCAGCAGATAGAAGATTTTGAAAGAAGCCTCATTGAACAGGCTCTTGTTTCAAGCAGTGGTTCAATAAAAGACGTTATGGAAACACTGGCAATTCCGCGAAAAACCTTATATGACAAAATGAGAAAATATGGTCTGGACAAAAGTGACTATAAATAAAGGGTAAAAGCACTACCTTAGAGGGCTTCAAAGCAGTATACCTTTCTGCAATAACTCATCCGTTTTCCCCTGATTATTAATGGACACTATGACCAGGAGAAGTAGATTGAAAGATAACAGTTGCCGTAAAATAAGCTGGATCATCTTCAAGTTTGCATTTACTACAATCACGATATGTTAATACATGAGAAGAAAATCATTGTAGCTTCACCTAGAGGTTTTTGTGCAGGGGTGGTTAGAGCAATCGAAACAGTTCGAAACACACTCCAAAAATATGGGGCTCCCGTCTATGTTCTTCACGAGATAGTCCATAATAAACATGTTATCAGTGAGCTTCAGACACAAGGGGCTGTATTTGTTGAGGGACTTGAAGATATTCCCTCTGGGGAAATATGTATTTTCAGCGCTCATGGAGTTTCTCTTCAGGTAGAAAAAAAAGCATATGAACTTGGATTAAAAACAATAGATGCCACTTGCCCATTGGTCAGCTCTATACACCGGATTGTTGAGAATTTTAACAGAAAGGACTTCGATATTATAATTATCGGTCATCATAACCATCCCGAGGTTGAAGGGACTGCCGGCAGGGTTGATAACAATGTTCATATCATTGCGAGTGAAGAGGAGGCGGAAAAACTTCATCTGGAGAAACCTGAGAGATGTGCCTATGTGACGCAAACTACCTTGAGTCAGGATGATATTATAAATATTCATAATATCTTAACTCGAAAATTCCCACAGATTGTCAGCTCTCAGTCAAATACATGCTACGCAACCCAGAACAGGCAGGATGCTGTGAAAAAACTGGCGAAACTTGCAGACATCGTTCTGGTGGTAGGTTCTAAAAATAGTTCTAACTCCAATAGGTTGAGAGAGGTTGCGCTTAAGGCAGGGGTTGATGCCTACCTGATTGATGACAAGAATGATCTGGAGATGGGATGGTTTGAAAATACTAGAACAATCGGCATAACGGCCGGAGCATCAGCTCCTGAACGGTTGGTAGAGGGGGTCCTGGACTGGATCAGAGGAAAGTGGAAGATTTCACTGACAGAGATGGAAGGCAAGGAAAAGAAAATGTATTTCAGACCTGCAGATCTTAAATAATATTTCCTGATTACCCCTGAAACTCAGCATCGTGATTTTAAGGGGGCAGGGTCGCTCTTTTCTCGGGTGTCTGCAGCCAGGACGGCTGCAGTCAAGCCCCCATGGAAGGTTTTATGGCGTCC
>JAZBNU010000343.1:0-12210 GCA_036350815.1 Desulfopila sp. | reverse complement strand
ATTCTGGCGGAGGAAAAACTTGGTGAGAGAATCAGCGTGAAGCGCGTGCGGATGGCAGCTGAAACAGGCGCGGAGCAGCTTCTCTCCAATTGTCCTTTCTGTCTCACCATGTTTGAAGATGGTGTAAAGGGAGCTGACCTGGAGGGGCGTCTTGTTCCCAGGGATATTGCAGAAATTCTCATTGAACGAGTTTGAGTAGAGGTATAGACGGGTGGCTGCGGCAGATACGGCATTCCGCCTGAAAAGGTATAAATCCATCGTAGTACCTCGTGAAACCATAGAGTGGAGGAAAGTATGAAAATTTTGGTATGCATCAAACAGGTACCGGACATGGAGTCCCGGTTCAAAATTAATAGCGAAGGGAACTGGTATGACAGCGGCGATCTTGCATGGCGTATGAATGAGTACGATGAATACGCGGTCGAGCAGGCAGTTCAACTGAAAGAACAGGTGGGCGATGCCGATCTGACGGTTTTGTGCATCGGTCCGGCCCGAGTGAAAGAGACCATGAAAAAGGCCCTCGCCATGGGGTGTGATCGGGGAGTGAATATCGAAGATGATGCTTCGTATCAGAGGGATCCCATGACAATAGCTGCGCTTATCGCTGAATTTTCCAGGGATAAAAACTTCGATGTCATCTTTACCGGTATGCAGTCACAGGATAGAGCCAGCGGCCAGGTTGGGACCTTGCTTGCCGAAATGCTCAATGTACCCTGCATTACAACGATTGTCGATTTTGCCTACGAAGCTGGGGAAATCCGGGTTAAGCGTGAACTGGAGGGTGGTGTAAAGGCAAAAGTAAAAACTACAGCACCAGCTTTGCTAACCTGTCAGTTGGGCCTCAATACACCGCGTTATCCGACACTGCCCAATATTATGAAAGCGAAAAAAAAGGAACTCCTCTCCGTTCCGGTGACCGATCTTCTCAAGGAGGAAGCCCTGCAGGAGACAACATCGGTGTATTTCCCAGAGAAGAAAGGCGGTGGTCTGGTGCTTGAGGGCGATGCGGGCGATCTCGCCGATCAATTGATCAAAATTCTCAAAGATAAAACCAGCGTGCTGGCCTAAGGAGGAGAGTATGAAGATAGTGCTTGTAGGAGAATACAGAGACGGAAAACTGCTGGGAAGCAACAATGAGCTTATTGCCTTTGCAGAAAAAGCCGGTGCGGAAAGTGTCATGTTTCTGGTAGGCAGTGAATCAGCATTGCCTGCCTACAGCGGCACATTGTATCTTGCCGATGCCGCTCAATATGGCGAATATAACCCTTCCGTCCACCGTGATCTGCTCTTGCAGGTGGTGGAAAAGGAACAGCCGGATATGGTGATACTGAGCCATTCTTCGTATGGCTGGGATCTTGCCCCGCGCCTTGCCTATGCCATGAAGGCGGCGCAGGTTTCCGAAGTGATCGACTGGGTTGACACAGTGCCCGTGGTTCCAGTCTGTAATGCCAAACTGCGCAGAAATGTCAAGGTAACTTCAGGCAAAGCCGTGTTAACACTTCAGGCTGGAGCGTTTTCTCCGCTCCAGGAGCCTTCGGGAACTCCGAGTCTTGAAAAAATTCAGACAGATTCGCAAGGGAGGGTCATATTTGAGGGCTATGAAGCAGCAGAAAAAGGCGGGGTCGATCTGACCAAATCCGAGATCATCGTCAGTGCCGGACGCGGAATAGGCAAGCCCGAGAATGTGGAAATGATTGCGGCGCTGGCGGAAGCTTTGCGGGGTGACTACGGCGCCAGCCGGCCCGTTGTTGATGCCGAGTGGGTGGAGCATAACCGCCAGGTTGGCACAACCGGACAGACGGTGTCGCCTAAGCTGTATGTCGCCTGTGGTATTTCCGGAGCAATTCAACACCTGGCCGGGATGAAAAAATCGGAGTTTGTCGTTGCGGTCAATACCGACAAGGATGCACCCATTGGTGAAGTTGCTGATGTCCTGGTGGTTGCTGACTTGAAACAGTTTGTACCTGCTCTGACGGAGAAAATCAAAGCTCTTTGATCAGGGAGTGAATTCAGCAACTCAACCGGTATTTGCGAGGTGATTATGGTAGAGAAGATTTTTTTCGGGCTGCCTGAGCTTTTTCAGGCCACCAGTGCGCCTTCAGCCAAAACCTTTTACTTCTCCCTGGGAGATGTGAAAAAGACAGTGCGCCTGTCGCCGGAAGGCTGTGTTGTGGAAGATGGCAAAACAGTCGATCAGGCTGACTGCGTCTGTAAGACAACGCCGGAGTTCTTTGAAAAGATCTGGGAAGAAGGCTATCGGCCCGGTCTGAAAGATTTTATGTCGGGAACAATCAAGTCCAACAATCCAAACGACTTGAAGGTGTTTCTTGCAGCTTTCGGAAAAGAATCATGACCTTTTTCCTCTATCGACTGCTGCTTTGCTTATTGAGTGATGCGGAAAGATTCAAGATACCGGAAGGACCGTTTTCTGCCGGTATCTTTACTTTTCCGTCCTTTCAGATAAATAAATGTGAAAGAACGTAAAGTTTTGGATGTGTAATGGAATATTTAACCGAAATAAAAATACGGGGATATCATGCCGATTTTTACGGCCATGTGAATAATGCCAGGTACCTGGAGTTTTTTGAAGAGGACAGATGGGCGAGGATGGAAGATGTCATTGATTTACGGGAATTTGCCGGAAGAGGGTATATTTTCCTGGTTGTTAATATCAATGTTAATTATCGACGGGCAGTTGCTGTTGGGGAAACTGTCCTGGTATCCACCACTCTGGAAAAAATTGGTAATAAAAGTGTTGCCTTAAAGCAGGAAATTGTTTTTAAAGAGACGAAAGAAGTTGCAGCGGATGCCATTGTTACTTTTGTTATCCGGGATAAATCCGGTCAGGCTGCTGTGATGGAGGGGGATCTGCTCGAGGAGATAAAAAAACTGGCCCGTTAATATCACGTTGTCGTCTTTGCCACTATGAGCTTTGCGGACATTCTGATTGGTTGTTGCGTAAGAAACAGAATCAGTTGCCTTGATAGATGGCATAAAATCTCTTTGATATTGACTTGCACGTAAAAGTACGGTAGTAGATTGAGATGAAGGTTCCAGGCTGGTGTGCATGCGGGAGCATTGCTTTCTGCATGTGAGGGGCATAGCGGTCGGTGGGATTTCAAGGTCTGTTCATAGTCATGAGCGGGCGATCTGTTCAACACGTTTATGGGAGAGAGGAATGAAAAGAAAAACTAAAGCGGTTGTTTTTATGGCAGCGTTGTTAGTACCCGGCGTATTTTCGCAGACGGTCCTTGCAGGGGGGATAGACAATAAACAGAACTTTTCAGCGAAGTATGTGGCCACCGGCTCCAGAAATGCGGCTACAGACAGTGTTGATATTGCAACATACAATCCTGCAGGCATCATGTTCCAGCAAGATGGGCTGAGCTTGGGTGTGGATGCCCATTACATTTTTAAAAATTATGAGCAGCAATATATCAGTGTCAATCCCCCTGGTCTTGTGAACCGGGAGCAGGATGAACCTTCCCTTATTCCAGCCCTGTTCGGCACCTATAAATCCGGCAACTGGGGTGTTTTCGGTTCTTTCACCGTCAGCGGCGGTGGTGGGACAGTCGAATATGAAAACGGAAATACCATAACCAATGATATTGCACTTTTATTAGGAGGGGCGCCTCTGACCAATCAGAGAATTAAGGCTGAAAGCTATTATCTCACGTATGCTCTGGGTGGATCCTATAAGATTAATGATATGTTTTCCGTGGCAGCTGGTGTCCGGTATCTGGATGCGACCAAAGATGTAAAGGCAAATGCTAACACTCCGACCATTGCCGGTGCTTATGAAGAAGATGCCGACGGTTGGGGATGGATGACTTCCGTTAATATCAAACCCAGTGATGCACTCTTATTCGCAATCCGATATGAGTCTCAAGTGGACCTTGAGTTTACGACCAAGGTGAAAGGCTCAACCAATATGCTGGGGGGTATGGTTCTGGCTGCCTTGAACAAGACTCAGAACGCTAAGAGTGATCGAGACCTTCCCGCTCTCTTGGGCCTGGGCGCCTCCTGGGATGTCATGGACCGATTGAACCTAAATACTTCTTTTACCTATTATTTTGAAGAGAATGCAGACTGGGGCGGACTGGAAGACAAGGTGGACAACAGCTATGACCTAGCTGTATCAGCCACCTACGGTTTTCTTGACAATTTACGGGGCAGCATCGGATACATGTACACCAATGTGGGTATTGATGCCAAGGATTTCGGACTGACGGAAAAAATGAGCCCGGTACTGGATGCCCATTCTTTTTTCTGCGGTCTTGGGTATGATTTTAGTGAAATGATTACCGTGGATCTGGGCGTCATGATCAATTTTTACGAAGAGGAAACCGGTGTTGATGCAGTTGGCCGCCCTGTAACCTATGACAAACAAAACACAGCCATTGCATTGGGAGTAAATTTTAAATTCTAAATGTTGACATAGCCGGTGTCAAGGTGGGCGGCTGTTGTACAGCAACTGCCGCCCGCTCCTGCCGGCCAATCTGCTTCAGAAAAAACGGAAAGAGGGACACCTCTTCTGTTTGTTGTTTTCTCTCTTCCGCATCATTTTTTAATTATGCCGGAAATCAGCTGTATCAAAGCCCTTCGATACGTTCTAGAACTCATTAAAAATGACGATCTTCGTAACGTTTTGATCTCTTCTTGAATATATCATCTTTCGTCTCGAAAAATTGCTTCTTATAGTAAGAGCTGTGTATCTTTTCTGAACAATCCGTTGGAAAAGAATCTCTCGGAAACGATGCTGTTGATTGGGAGCATCTCCCACTCTGATGGTGACAACTGCATCATGCAGGACATTCTGCATTACCAAGATATTACAAGCGTATTTCACGCAAAATTACTGCTTAGCTGGAGAATACAATGGAGAATAATCTACAGGGAAAAATAGCTGTTGTTACAGGTGGTTCAAGGGGAATCGGCAGGGCTGTTGTCCTGAGATTGGCGGAGAAGGGTGTTGCTGTAGTCTTTAATTATGTCAAGGATGATGCAAGTGCTGTTGAACTCGTTGATGAAATACTTGCAATGGGTGGTACGGCAAAGACAGTGTGTGCTGATATGGCAAAAACAGAGGATATTGATCATCTCTTTGATACTGCGATTTCCAGTTTTGGCAGGCTTGACATTCTGGTGAACAATGCGGGTATTGCCATATATAAGAAATTTGCAGATTTTACCGAGGAAGAGATGGATAGAATTTTCTCCGTCAATATCAAAGGGGTCTTTTACTGCTGCTGCAAAGCCGCGCGACTGATTGAGGATAACGGAAGCATCATAAATCTCGGCTCAACCGTAACTCGCGTAATGTTGCCGACCTATGGTGCTTATGCTGCTTCAAAGGGTGCTGTGGAGCAAATGGGCAGAGTGCTGGCAAAAGAGCTTGGCGGGCGCGGTATCCGGGTGAATACGCTTGCTCCGGGCCCGGTTGATACGGAACTGTTCCGCAAGGGAAAAACAGCGGAGCAGATAGAGTTTCTCGCTGCCCAATCCGCTCTCGGCAGAATTGCCACGGTAGAAGATGTGGCTGGTATGGTGATGCTGCTGCTGGATGAGCGCTCAGGGTGGGTAACAGGGCAGCATATTATGGTTAACGGCGGCTTTGCCGCTTGAGCGGCACAAGAGGGAGTTCCCTGGGCGGAAATTACTTGCAAAGCGCGGTGTGTAATGCTTTTTGGGCATTGGCAAACTGATCCCGTTTGACAATAAACTGCATGTTTGTCTGCCGGGTTGTCTGCGACACGGCTAAAATGTTGATATTCTCTGCGGCCAAAGATTGAGCGGCTCTGGCAAGTATTCCGGGCTGGGCTATGTTGGAGCCGATGGCGCAGACAATGGCGACCTTTTTTACCATGACCCTTTCAAGCATCTTGTCGAGTTCTGCCAGGAGGGCAGGAGAGGAATCCTTCTCTTCAATTATGAGGTCAATGGTGTTGGCATTGGTCATTTTGGAAATATATGAAACGTTGTTGCGGTCGAAAATTTCCATTATACGGAGATCAAAACCTACCTCACCCACCATTCTGGTATCATGCATTTCCAGACAGAGAACACAGTCAGAGCCAGTGACTATTTCTACCTTTGACTGGGGCGCAATAAAATCTTTAGTTATCAATGTTCCGGGATGTTCCGGATCGAACGCATTCTTTACCCGTATTGGTATGTTTTTGATTTCCAGTGGTTTTGAGGCTTTGGGGTGAATAGCTTCCATGCCGACATCGGCAAGTTGATCTGCAACATCATAATTGGTGTTGCAGACAGGTCCGGTATTTTCCTCTCCCAGCACCAGGGGATCTCCGGAACAGAGGTGGTATTCCTTATGGATAATTGCCTCGGTTGCGCCAAGAAGGACGGCCACTTTAGAAAATGTGACTTCTGAATAACCACGGTCAAATTCGCGCATGATGCCTTCAGTGCCTTTGGTGTAGCCGGTAGCAAAACAGATAGTTGCAAATGGGTCGATATTGTTGAAACTGTTTTTGATCCGTTCATCAATGGTGAGCTGTCTGCTGTCATCCCAGCCGCTCAGGTCGATGTATGTGGAACTATAGCCTTTATTCTGCAGGATGTTGGCCGAGTTGAACGCGCTGTGCATTTCCCCCAGGGAAGCAAGTAGTTCCCGTGCCGCAAGGAGCAATTCTTTTCTGGTAACATAGCCGGAGGCGAGAACATTGTCCATGCTGCGCAGGATATTGATTGCCTGATCGATCCGGTCACCTATAAAATCATTTGCTGCATTTAGATCGAGTCCCACTTCAACAAAACTTTCATTGATTTTGAAAAGCCGTTCTCGCAGACCAAGCATTTTGATAGGATAATTCTCCTGATCTTCAAAGAGCCGATAAATACCTGGATGTCCTGTCTTTTTATGTTCAAGAAGGTCGTTGGTAATACCGGCGTAGGCGGAAACAACATAAATCCGTCCATAAACATCATCCGGTGGATGAAGTATGACATTTTTAAGTATTTCCGGGAATCGCAGCATTGAGGTGCCACCGATTTTTTCAACTCGCAACTTGTGACTGTTCATAGTGCAATGATGATGGAAGTCATTTATCTTTTAAAGTTAGGCCATCAGTTCAAGGAATGGTCGGCTGGTGGAGACAGTCGAAAAAGTGCCCTTGAAAAGACCTGCGGAAATATTGTAGAGATGCGGCAAAATATGCAGAATGGGGTTGCGTCTAGACGACCCTGTCGATAGAAAGGAAAACCTTTCAGAAAAAAGGTGCGGCGCCTTTAGTGATGCGCTCTTATTTATCACTCTCTTTTTCGCTGGTATCTTTCTTTTCTATTTCGACCACTTTGACGTTTGATGTCAGAGGAACATCCACACACCGTGATCTGTAGATCATTTCCATCTCATGAACGGCATAATCCATTTTTTCGCTTTCGTCCATGTTTTCCAGTTCTTTTATATAGTCAGGGATCAGATCTTTCATATTCTGTCTTTATAGTGTCTCTCGTATTTGTTGTATCGGATGGGCCCCTATCCGATCTCCTAATCAAACGATCTCTCAGGGAGAAGCTAAGGTAAAAACGGGAATTTTCAATCCCATGGGCAAAAAGCTATAATTATTTTACAGGAATTGCAATAGAATAATCTCGGCGCCTTTTTATCTTGAAAAAGCAGTTTTTAAAATGGGGGCTGTCTCAGTATCCGATGTTCAGTTCGAACTCTTTTAAACGTTTATGGATCGAGCGTAATTCTGTAATGGTTGTCCAGTTCGCAATAAAAATCGAGAATGACTCTCGAACCTTGCTGAAAGCATTTGATACCTGCACAAGAACGCCTAACGTTATCAATCCCGTAAAAAGTCCGGGTCCCATGATCAGGTACGGTACTATAATCATAAGCTGTTCGAAAAAGTTTACCCAGATGTCAAAATAACCATAATGCAGGAAAAGTCGGTTGTAGTTGAATTTTAAGCCGGTGAACAGTTCTATGATTGTCTCGGTTTTGGCAAAATTGATTTTATCGTCCTCGGCATAGACCAGTTCTTTGCGGAAGGCGGCTTCGACTTTCTGGTTGTTGTATTCGAGGCCTGGGAGTTTGATCCCGACAAACCATGAGATAAGAAGGCCGCCCAGGGATACAAACAGAGCAACCCAGACAAGACTGCCGGAAATGTCTTTTATGTAGGGAATGTCAACACCGCTGCTCAACCCCCAGAGAATTGGAAGAAAAGCAACAAGAGTCATCAGGGCACGTGTTACCTGGAGGCCGAGGCTTTCGACTATTCTGGCAAATCTGTAAATATCTTCCTGGATGCGTTGACTGGAACCTTCTATTTCTTCACTGACCTGTTGCCATTTAGAAATGTAGGAAAATGTCATGGCTTCACGCCATTTAAAAGAGTATATGCGGGTAAAATAGGCAGTTATGGTGGCAATAACGACATAGGGAAAGGCAATATAGGTAAATTTTACCATTTCAGCCCAGAATTCGGCGACACTATGCTCGGTTGCTTTCTGTAAAATATTATAAAAACCTCCATACCACTGGTTCAGCATGACTGTCAACTGCACCTGGGTGTAAAGCGACAGCAGGAGGAAAAATGCGCCTCCGTATGCCCAGAGAGCCCATTGCCTGCTTTGAAAAAATGATCGAAACATTACTATTCACCAATGTTGAAGGTGCCGGGTAAACCACAATTCAGATACGGCCGTTTGAGTAAACTTTCATCAAGGTATTGCACTGATGTTACAAGACGTTCCAGGAATTCATCATTGTAAGTTTGCAGAGAAATATAATCAGGACAGAGAAGGGGCGGTACAATGTTTATTGCCGGCGAATACGCAGGTACCTGTGGTTGTCGAGACTTTGACTAGTGTAAGAAATGACGCTAACTTGCAGCTTTTTCGAGTTTTTTCTGGATTTTGACTGCGACAGGGCATTTGCTGCAACATTTGCCCTTTTTTTTAAATTTGGCACAACATTTCTTTTTCACTTTAACTTTCTCGGTATTTTTTTTGCCCATAATAGTCTCAAGATACAAGGGAAAAGGATCCGGTTTGTAAAAACACTCCTCTATGCTGACAATGATAATCATTATCTTATGTTTCCGGTATAAAAATTATCCAGGAAACAATAGTACATCAGGTGCTGAATACACACGAATAAAAAGGCAGCGTATGTTCTTCAGGCAGAGAAAATTTCAACAATTGCTATAGCCGCAGGGTTGCTTTATACTGAATATCGTCGAGGAGTTTCAATGACTAAAAGCATTTTGGAGAAAAACGTGGATACATATGAGGAAGCACATCTTTTCGTTGCAGCTGTAAGAGTTCTCGCGCATCAGAAAGGGGTAGCGCCCGCTCTGACGGATGTCTGCTCTCTTGTTGGAATATCCAGCGAGGCCGGGCATGCGCTTTGTCGGAGTCTGGAGAAAAGAAAAATTATTGAGACCTTGTCGGACCCGTATTCTATACGACTATGCATATCTGATCATCTTGCCCTGGAAAACATACCGCGCGGGCGGGAAGAAAAGGATAGTCTGGCAAAAGAACTGGAAAAATTTAAAGAAGAAAAAAAGAAAAAAGAAAAAAGTGCAGCTGCCATTCAGGCTGAAATAGAGCAGAAGAAACGTGATATGCTTGCCGATATTGAAGCGAAATTTAAAAAGGAAATGGAAAAATATAAAAAATAATCTGATTACCCCTAAAGATCAGCAAGCCTTATGGGGCAGGATCACTCTTTTCACGGGTCGCCGTAAACCCATCCATGGGGGCTTGACTGCAGCCGTTCTGGCTGCAGACACCGGAGAAAAGAGCGACCCTGCCCCCCCTTAGGAAGAGTGCGGCGTAGTTTGCAGGCAGCACAATTTTTCTAGACAACGAGAAAGGCCCGACATTACAATAGACGGGCAGCTTTTTTCTCGTGCGCGAAAAAAATTTCCGCAAGCTGTATTCTGCTCTGGTGGCACAATTTTGCCATATTGCAGTATTCCCTGTTACGTTCAAACAGTCGTGCATTGAACTCATCCATAAAAAAAAGTGTGTCTTTGCTGAACAGAAAGTCTTCGGGAAAATTTTCAGGACACGCTGAAACTTCGACGACAGTTGATTCGGGGTCGACATATCCTGTCGGCATCCCCTGGGTTCGGCAAAGTATCGGCCGGGAGGCATAAATGGAGCAGTTGCTGTTCTGCAGGAACCGGCAGCAGCCTGGGGGAGAAGCCACCCTGCTCAAAAAAAATCCTTGAATACAATCACGGATGAGAACGGCTTCCAGGGAGAAAACACTGAATTCGCAACAGCAATCTGCGCAACCGGGGCGGCATTGCAACTGATTTTCTGGAAGCTTTGCGGTGACTCTCAATATTTCTCTTTCGATATCCTGGATCAGTTTGAGGTATCCTTCTGCAACAGTTGTAGAAGGACTGGGGAGTTGGCTGATTTTCATGGTAAATCTGTATATTGAGGTATTATTTAGAGATGCCTGACATGTATATTGTTTGTTCCTGACCGAGCTGGCAGTCGAACTGGGTGGAATACAGTTCTTTTAGGAATGATGGCTTTTGTAAACTGTTTTGCTGGAAGAATAAAGGTGTTTTTTTATGATTGTCGCGCTCGATCCAATGCTAAACTCTTCAATGAATGCAACTGTCGTATAAAATCAGATAGGCATTGTTGTTATGTCAAAGAAAACATGAGAGGGGCTCTATAGTACGCACATTTTCAGCGGTTTAGGTTGAGGAAGATTTTAGGATTTGCTGCTTCCAAATCAATTGCATTAATCAATTGTATCACTTATTATAATAGTACTGGTTGTCCCGCTTCAATTTGTTTTCTGTAGAGCTGAGGAGAGCCTGCCGGGCAGGTTCAGCACTGTGGTTCATAATGGCATAATAACGCATTAAGTAAACAAAGGAGGGAGTATGTTTAATACCAGAAAGCTTGTAAGTATCGTATCCGCAACAATGTTCTGTGCCACTCTCGTCTTCTCAGGCTTTCAGGCCGAAGCCGCATCCAAAGCCCGTCTGGCCTTCTCCGGCGGTCCCGACGGAGGAACGTTTCAGTACTTCTCAAACGCCATTTCATCACGTCTTTCCAGAACCCTGCCAGACATGGAGGTCTCTAATATGGCCTCAGCCGGTTCCGTAGAGAATTTGCGCCGGGTCAACTCAGGCGAAGCTGATTTCGGCATCGTCTATTCAGGTGATCTTTTCCTTGGCCTGAACGGCAAATTGACAAATGATACCCGTAAGTATGACAGTATTCATTCTCTTTCTTACCTGTATGGCGCTCCAGCACATCTGCTGGTGCTTGCAGGAAGCGGAATTGAAAGTGTCAAAGATCTTAAGGGTAAACGAGTAGCTGTTGGTCCGGCTGGATCAGGCGCTGCTGCTTCGGCTCAGCGGTATTTTACCTCAGTGGATCTCTGGGATAATTTTACGCCGGAGTTTATCGGCTATAGCCAGGGTGCGTCTGCATTAGGTGATCGTCTGATAGATGCCATGTGGGTTTTTGCCGGGTTCCCCAATTCTTCTGTAATTCAGGCAGCGGCAAGCAACGAGATCAAAATCATCAGCACAGTGGAAATCGGAAAGGAATATGGATTCTTTGATGCCAATCCTTACTATACCGAAGTGACTATTCCGGCCGGCACCTATCAAGGTGTTGATTATGACGTCCTCACTTTCCAGGATTCCGCTATCTGGGTCGCAGGAAAACATGTTTCAGATGATCATGCTGAAAAAGCTCTTTCCGATATTTTTTCTGATGAAGGTCTGGCGTTCATGGTCAGTGTGACGAAAACCGCTAAGGCAATGGCTGTTGCCGATGGACTCCGCGGTATTGTAACCCCTGTCCATTCAGGCGCAGAGAAGTTCTGGACAGGTAAAGGCCTGTCTCTGACTGAAGCCCAAAAGATGAAATAATTTCCTTTTTATACATACCACGGAGAGAAGATTTCTCTCCGTGGTAGTTTCTCTGTTCCCTCAATTTCGTAACGGAGCAACTGATGTCGAAGGATGTTGACAAAGATTTTGCTGATCTCGACAGCAAGGACAAACAGAAACTGAAAAAACTGGTTGAAAAGGATGCTAAGGCTCATAGAGATCCAAGCGGCGTGTGGAAGTGGCTAGTAGCCATGCTCGGAGCGAGCCTGGTGCTCTTCTATTTTTATGCTGCCGGGATAGCGTCGGTCGGCACCCAGTTCCACCTTGGTATTTATGTTTTTATTACCTATATCCTTGT
>JAZBNU010000342.1:0-30003 GCA_036350815.1 Desulfopila sp. | reverse complement strand
TCGTGTCAGACCGGATGGAGTGATATTGCAGGCTCGACTTGTCCTGCCGAAATGAAGAGTATCTGCCAGATGAATAAAAAGCTTCAGTTCTCGTATAGTCATGGAGGTGAAGGATGCGTTGATACATTACCGAGTGTTGAACATTTTGCAATACAATATAGCGAATAAATCACTTGACGCAACAAGGAATTGCCAATATATCTGCCGTCAGATAAATACTTTTGGTAAAAAAATGATCAGCCGAACAAGGAGATAAAAATGGAAAATAATTATTTTAACCGACTGCCCCTCCGCCTTCAGATTGAGGAGTTGTCACAGTGCCGCTTTATGGAGTCCTCTGAATTTAATGGAGTGGATGCGTTGAAGGGGAAAAAGATAGTCATCGTGGGGTGTGGTGCACAGGGATTGAATCAGGGCCTTTGTCTACGGGATTCCGGCCTTGATGTTTCCTACGCACTGCGTCAGGGGGCCATTGAAGAAAAACGGCAGTCCTGGAAAAATGCCACGGAGAATAATTTTAAAGTCAGTACTTATGAAGAAGCGATTCCCACGGCTGATCTCGTAATTAATCTGACACCTGATAAGCAGCATTCCGATGTCGTATCTAAAATTATGCCTCTCATGAAAAAAGGTGCCTGCCTTTCCTACTCACATGGATTTAATATTGTTGAAGTCGGGATGGAGATTCGAAAGGACATTACCGTTATCATGGTTGCTCCGAAATCTCCTGGAACTGAGGTGAGAGAAGAGTACAAGCGTGGTTTTGGGGTTCCTACTCTGCTGGCTGTGCATCGCGAAAATGACCCGATGGGTAAGGGCTGGGATGTTGCCAAGGCGTATTGCTGTGCCACTGGAGGGGACAAGGCCGGTGCGCTGCAGTCATCTTTTATTGCTGAAGTGAAGTCTGACCTTATGGGAGAACAGACCATTCTTTGCGGTATGCTCCAGGTCGGCTCGATTCTTTGCTACGACAAGATGGTTGAGAAGGGTATTGAGCCGGGATACGCTTCTAAGTTGGTGCAGTATGGCTGGGAAACAATTACTGAATCAATGAAGCACGGCGGTATAACAACAATGATGGACAGGTTGTCCAACCCCGCGAAAATCAAAGCATTTTATCTTGCAGAAGAACTGAAGGTGATCCTGACCCCACTGTTTGAAAAGCATATGGATGATATTATGTCCGGCCACTTTTCCACCACGATGATGCAAGACTGGGCCAACGATGACGCCGACTTGCTCAGGTGGCGCAAGCAGTCCGGCGAGACAGCGTTTGAGCTTTCAGAATCAACAACTGCTGAAATCAGTGAACAGGAATACTACGATAATGGCATACTCATGGTAGCGATGATCAAGGCTGGTGTCGAACTTGCGTATGATATTATGGTGGCAGCAGGGATCAAGGAAGAATCCGCCTACTATGAATCCCTTCATGAAACTCCGCTGATAGCCAATACCATTGCAAGAAAAAAGCTGTATGAGATGAATGTTGTTATTTCAGATACGGCAGAGTACGGCAATTATCTTTTTGCCAATGCCGCTATTCCATTGCTGCAGGATTTTATGAAGAAAATTGATACGGATGTTATTGGCAAAGGATTGGCCCTGAAAGACAACAGTGTCGACAACCTTGAGCTTATCGAAGTAAACGAAGCGATTCGTTACACCAGCATTGAAGCCGTTGGTGAGGAGCTTCGCTCCTATATGAGTGCCATGAAACCAATCATGTAAACACCAAGAACACTAAAAATTATGGCACTGTGCTCCTGAAAACTGTGTTTACCCAATATACTGTGCTGTTTTCCTGAAAAGGCCGACAGCATTTTTTACAGTACCCCAGAGTGCTGTTTACCCACTGCTCCAGTTGAACCGATCAGTGGGTATTTTTTTCGCACTTTCCGGACATCCGATTCCTGTTTTTATCCCCTTCTTTTTTAAGTTTTTGATATTAAACGAATAATGTTTTCTCAAAGAAGGCATGATTTATGCAAAGATATAATTTCAGTCTTCGCAGTGTGTTGTGTATGGTTTCGTGAGAATATATTTACCCATGGGTGATTAGAATTATGAATATGGCGGTAACGAAAAAAACAGGAAAAGCGGTGAAACAGTTAACCTTTCCCCTGGTAGCCCTTCATTCCCGCAATGCGGTGGCAACTCGAAATAATCAGGCATTCGACAGATACCTTAAAGAAATTGGACAATATGAATTGCTCTCTCGTGATGAAATGGATGAAATGGCCTTGCAAGTCCGCGAAAAAAATGACCAGAATGCAGCCTATCGCCTCATTTCCGCAAATCTGCGTTTGGTCGTGAAGGTCGCCATGGATTTTCAAAAATTCTGGATGCAGAATTTTATGGACCTGGTCCAGGAGGGTAATATCGGTTTGATGAAAGCGGTGAAAAAATTTGATCCGTATAAAGGGGTCAAATTTTCATATTATGCCACATATTGGATACGAGCCTATATCCTCAAATTCTTGATGAATAACTGGCGGCTTGTCAAGCTTGGTACTACCCAGGCTCAGCGTAAATTATTCTTTTGTCTGAATAAAGAGAAAAAAGTACTGGAAGCTCAGGGGTATACGCCCGAACCGGAAATTCTTGCCGAGCGACTCAATGTCAAAACATCAGATATCGTCGAGATGAGCAGCCGGATGAATAATGAGGAAGTTTCGCTGGAAAGCCCGATGGGCCAGGATTCTGATGCCGAGAGGAAGGATTTTATACCCAGCTCCGGTCCTGGAATCGAAGATATTCTTTGCAGCAGAGACATGAAAAAACGGATTCGTCGATTGCTCGAAGAGTTGGATGAGAGCCATAATGATAAGGAAAAAATGATCCTTGAGCGTAGACTTCTCAGCGATAATCCATTAACTCTTCAAAAAATATCCGAGCAATTCGGTATTTCCCGGGAGCGTATCCGACAGATTGAGAGCAATATGCTCAGAAAGATGAGGAAGCATATAGAAGAAACGGACCCGGAGATAATGATTTTTGCAAATGATGCTGTTCCCAGAGAAAGGGCGCTGGCAAGAATGTGTACCAGATAAAGAAGTAAACGAAGTTTCAGTCTCTCCTGAAAGGGGTCGCATCGGTATGGGTTGGTGCGGCTCCTTTTTTGTGGATTTTGTTTTGCGTTATCGTAATTGTTTTCGTGAGCGGATATTGACGACTACCAAGGCTGCAGTCACAAGAAAGATGGAAGCAATGAGATTGGGAGTGACGGGTTCGTTCAGCAGGAATATTCCAAGACTGACTCCGGAAAGAGGAACAACGAAAATAAAGGAGTGCAGGGCGGTGGCGCCATATTTCTGGATAAGTGTATTCCACATTATGAAACCAAAAGAAGCAGTGATCAGTGCTTGATAGAGGAGGGCCTGGATGACTGGTACCGATAGGTCTGATACCATTTTGTCATCAAAAAGCAGAGCAGCTAACAGAAAAAGAGGTGCGCTCAGGGTCATGGGGAAAAGTGTTATTTGAACAGGATGATAGTCTGCAATGATCCGCTTTATCAAAATGACATTGCACCCCCAGAGGACAATGGCCATAAAGATGAGAAAATCACCAAGCAGAGCACTGTCGGCAACATTGATGGTGTCAAGAAACAGGAGAAGTACGCCGATAAAGCCAAGACTCAGCCCTATAACGCTTTTTGCCTCGATACGTTCGTTGAGAAGAAATTTATGACCGAGGAGCATTACAATGAATGGGAGAAGGTTGGCGATAAGGACACCATGTGAGGCCGTCGTCAAGTTCTGTCCCAGGTAAATTCCAGACATCTGGAGAAAAAAGATAAGCGAAATGAGGGATAGCTGGAGAAACTGCCGTGTGCTGACCATGATCGGAACGCCCCGCCAGACTGCCCAGAGGAGTAGCACCAGGGAAGCGATACTGAAACGGAGGAATATTGTCGTAAAGACACCAAGGCCGGACAGGCTGATTTTTATGGCAACGGCATTTCCTCCAAACAGAATACACAGAAAAATGGTAAATAGAGCAGCGCGCAAGGGAAGCTCTTTTCCCAGAGGATGAGATGGCGAGAGATGTGTAGTCAAGGGTTCCTCAGAAGAGCAAGGTCATGTTGTTCCGCATACTCTATATTTGTGTATACTTTGTTTCAGCGGGCTATGCTGGTTTTGGCATGAAGGTCATTAAACAGCCAGGGATATGCTTGTCTTCTTTGCTGTTCATAGAGATCGATACGGCCAGCACTTTTCAGGGTCATGTCGATATCGTCAAGACCTTCAAGAAGGCAGCGTTTCTGGTAATCGTCTATCGGGAAGGAGTATTCCTTAAGAGTCGACATCACGATGGACTGCCTGGTGAGATCAATATCTGCGGTAAGGCCCGGTTGTGACGCGGCTTCACGAAACAGCCGGTCGATAATTTCCGTGTCCAGGATAATGGGCAGAATCCCGTTTTTGAAACAGTTATTGTAGAAAATATCGGCAAAACTGGGAGCAATTATGGCTCTGATACCGAAGTCCAGCAAAGCCCAGGGGGCATGTTCCCTGCTGGAGCCGCACCCGAAATTTTCGCGGGTGAGTAGAATTGTTGCATCGCGATAGGCCGGCTGGTTGAGAATAAAATCATGGTTCAAAGGGCGTTTGTCGTTGTCCATTTCCGGACGTCCTTCGTCGAGGTACCTGAGCTGATCAAAGAGGTGAGGACCGAAGCCGGTGCGCCTGACTGATTTCAGGAACTGCTTTGGAATAATCAGATCCGTGTCGATATTGGCTCTATCCAGAGGAGCGACTATTCCGTGGTGCTGTATAAATGGTATCATTGTTTACCTCCAGTGGCGAATATCAACAAAGCGACCTGCAATAGCGGCAGCAGCGGCCATTGCCGGGCTGACCAGATGGGTTCGACCGCCATATCCCTGTCTGCCTTCAAAATTTCTGTTGGAAGTAGAGGCACAATGTTCCCGCTCTCCCAGCTTATCCTCATTCATGGCCAGGCACATGGAGCAGCCTGGTTCTCTCCATTCGAAACCTGCACTGCGAAAAACATGGTCGAGGCCTTCATGCACCGCTTGATCGCGGACTAAACCAGATCCTGGAACAACCAGGGCTTGTCGCAACGAGCGGGCTATCTTCTTTCCCTCTACCATTGCGGCGGCTGCGCGGAGGTCCTCTATGCGGGAATTGGTACACGAGCCGATAAAAACCCTGTCAAGCGGAATATCAGTGACAGCCTGCTTTTCTACAAGGCCCATATATTTCAAGGCCAGGCGGAATGATTCTCGTGAGGTCTCGTCGTTAAAGTCATCAACTGCGGGGACTGATCCACTGACGCCGGTCACCATTTGTGGTGAAGTTCCCCAAGTGACCTGTGGTTCGATTTCATCAGCCTGTATTGTAAATCGTTTATCAAAAACGGCATCTTTGTCTGAAGTGAAGGACTGCCAATGCGTAACAGCCATATCCCACTCCCGCCCACGAGGAGCATACGGCCGGTCGCGGAGATATTCAAAAGTCGTCGTGTCAGCAGCGATTATACCGGCACGGGCTCCAGCTTCGATGGCCATGTTGCATATGGTCATTCGTCCTTCCATGGAGAGCGCTTGGATAGCTGAGCCACCGAATTCTATAGCGTGACCGCTGCCGCCGGCTGTCCCTATTCTTCCGATAATACATAAAATAATATCTTTAGCACTTACCCCATCAGCCGTGTGGCCGGTAACCTCAATGAGCATGTTCTTGCTTTTCTTTTGAATCAGGCACTGGGTGGCGAGGACATGCTCCACTTCAGAAGTACCAATTCCCTGGGCAAGAGCCCCAAAGGCACCATGGGTGGAAGTGTGTGAATCTCCGCAGACAATGGTCATTCCGGGCTGACTCATGCCTTGCTCAGGGCCGACGACATGGACAATTCCCTGTCGCTTGTCATTCAGGTCAAATTCGGTGATGCCATGTGCGGTACAGTTCGAGTGGAGAGTTTCAATCTGGAGTTTTGCCAAAGGGTCACGAATACCGGCAATTCCTGAAGATCTCTCTTGGCGCAGGGTTGGGACATTATGGTCAGGCATAGCCAGGTTGGCACCTGGGCGGTAAACCTTCCTTCCAGATACTTTCAGTCCTTCGAAAGCCTGTGGTGAGGTGACTTCATGAAGAAGGTGGCGATCTATATAGATCAGAGAAGTCCCATCAGGTCGGTCTTCCACAACGTGAAAGTCCCATAGTTTGTCGTACAGTGTTTTTGCGGACATGATGCAACACTCCTGGTACTTGTTCGATTAGGGGCAGGTGTAGTTTCTTCTGGATGTACGCTGCAAATCAGGTAGTAAGAAACCTTCAGACAACAATAGGCATGAATAGAGAGAAAACAATTGGAGTTGTCCGAATTGAGCTGGAATTCCAGTAGAGTTGGTTTTACCTGGTATTTCCGCAATTGCTGCAGAGCAGCTAAACTCCTTGCAATTGACATGGAGCAGGCGGAAATACTATACTTTAAAGAATCCAGGAGTATAATCACCAGAGAAGGATTGAGGCGCTTGTGGGTTGTGTGAGGTTTGTGGAGCTTTTGAAAAGTCGTTTCAGACGGAGCAAGGTTCCGTAAGAGAGGAGAGGGAGTTTGATATGCGGTTTGATTTTCTAAACAAAAACGGTGAAAGCCTGTCAGGCACACTCGATTTACCTCCTGATGGCGCTGAAACATTTGCGCTTTTCGCACACTGCTTCACGTGCTCAAAAGATGGAGGCACAGCTGAGGTGATTTCCAGGGAGCTTGCTCTGCTGGGAATTGCTGTACTGCGTTTTGATTTTACTGGGTTAGGAAGCAGCCAGGGCGATTTTTCCAATACGAACTTTTCCTCAAATGTGGAAGATATTGTCAGTGCCTGTTCTCAACTGGAAAAAGAATATCGTCCTGTTGAGATGCTTATCGGGCATAGTCTTGGCGGTGCGGCAGTGTTGGAGGCAGCGGCGCAGCTGGAGAAGGTTGCTGCGGTTGTGACCATTGGAGCGCCCAGTGATCCCGCCCATATTGAACGGGTGTTCCAGAATGATCTTGATACGGTTCGGAAAAACGGCAGTGCTGAGGTTACTCTGGCTGGCCGTACTTTTACGATAAAAAAACAACTGCTTGACGACATAGGTGAAAGCAACCTGCTTGAAAAAGTACGAACATTTCGTAAGGCTCTTCTGGTGATGCATGCGCCACTGGATACTATCGTCTCAATCGATCATGCGGCAGCAATTTTCCTAGCAGCCAAACATCCCAAAAGTTTTGTTACTCTGGACAATGCCGATCACCTTCTGAGCAGGGAAAAAGATGGCCGGTATTCAGCCAAAGTAATTGCAGCCTGGGCGGATCGTTATATTTCAAGGGTCCAGCAAAAAAAAGTGCCAGGCGAACAAGGTCTGGTAACAGTGAAATCAAGAGCAGGAGCAAGATTCACTCAGGATATTATGACAGTTGATCACCATGCGGTGGCAGATGAACCTCTCTCGGCCAATGGCAACAATCTGGGCATGAACCCCTATGAATATCTTCTGGCCGGTCTGGGAGCATGCACCTCAATGACTCTTAAGATGTATGCCGCTCACAAAAACATACCTCTTGATGGAGTCAAAGTTACGTTGAAACACGAAAAGGTACATGCGGAACACTGTGAGCAATGCGAAAGCGGTAAGGGCAAAATTGATACAATTTCAAAAACTATTTCCCTCTACGGACCATTGAGTGACGATCAGAAAAAACGTCTTTACCAGATAGCGGAAAAATGCCCGGTCAACAGGACCTTGAAATCGGATATCTCCATTAAAGCCATCCATGACGAAGAGCAGCATTGAGTGACAATATCTGTGCTGCCGATGGAGACTGCATTACAGGCGAAAAACAATGCCTGCGGCAGCTATTTTGTCAGAGTTCTTCTGACGGCATCTTTCCAGCCGCTGTATTTTCTCCGTTGTACCTCTTGAGAGAGATGGGGGAGAAACTGACGATCCCGTTTCCAGGTTGTGGCGAATTCTTCAGGTTCGGGATAGATTCCAGCGTGCAGGCCGGCAAGATATGCTGCACCCACTGCGGTAGTTTCCAGGATGACAGGACGATCCACAGGAGCATCGAGAATATCGGCGAGAAACTGCATGAGCCAGTCGTTAGCCACCATGCCGCCGTCGACACGGAGAACGGTATTCTCAGCCATGCCTTTCCAGTCGCCTTTCATTGCTTCTAAAAGATCTTTGGTCTGATAGCAGACCGATTCAAGAGCTGCGCGGGAAAGTTCAGCCGGTGTAGTTCCTCGGGTAATACCGAAAATGGCACCACGCGCGTCCGGATCCCAATGAGGGGCCCCGAGACCAGTAAATGCAGGAACGAGATACACATCCTGAGCTGGATCGGCCTTGGCAGCCAGTTCGGCCGTCATGGAGGCCTCTTCGATGACACCCAGGGCATCGCGCATCCATTGCACAGCCGCGCCGGCAATGAAAATAGAACCTTCGAGAGCATAGGTTGTTTTTCCGTTGAGACGATAGCCAATGGTGGTCAGGAGCCTGTTTTTTGAAGTTACCGGTTTGGAGCCGGTATTGAGTACGGCAAAGCACCCGGTTCCGTAGGTAGACTTCATCATTCCGGGACTGAAGCATGCCTGGCCGACCAGAGCAGCCTGTTGATCACCGGCGATACCGTTAATATTGATTGGCCCATCAAATATTCCTGCAGCGGTTGAACCAAAATCATCAGATGAATCCTTCACTTCGGGCAGGAGAGACGGCGGGATGTCGAGAATATCAAGAATTGTACTGTCCCAGCAATTTTCGTGGATGTTGTAGAGAAGGGTACGGGAAGCATTGGTAGCATCTGTAGCATGCACTTTCCCCCCGGTCAGACGCCAGAGGAGAAAGCTGTCGACTGTACCGAAGGCAAGTTTACCATCTTCGGCTTTTTGCCGGGCACCCTCGACATTTTCGAGGAGCCAGTGAATTTTGGTGCCCGAAAAGTAGGCATCAATGAGCAGCCCGGTCTTTTCAGCAAAAAGATCGGTATATCCTTTATCTATGAGCTCGTTGCAAAAGCCTGCGGTGCGGCGGTCCTGCCAGACAATGGCACGATGAATAGCCTTGCCGGTTTCACGGTCCCAGATGATCGCAGTTTCCCGCTGATTGGTTATGCCAATAGTGGCAATGTCTTTCGCGGTCAGCCCCGCCTTATGCAAAGCCTTGTGGCAGGTATTGATGCTGCTTTGCCAGATTTCTTCGGAATCATGTTCGACCCAGCCTGATTTTGGGAAAAACTGTTGGAACTCTTCCTGGGCTACCGCGATAATCTCAAAAGAGGAATCAAAGAGTATGGCTCTGCTTGAGGTGGTTCCCTGGTCAATGGCTAAAACATAGGGTGACATCACTTTCTCCTTCAACTGAAAATGAATCGGTCAGGTTGCCCTGTAGGGGAGTTCTGAACGCTGTAACATGTTGTGTAGAACACAATGAGACCAGACCGGCAACAGAACCGGTCTGGTCTTTTAATTGAAAGTCCTGAAAAACTCTAGGCTGTCGCTTTACTTCTTGGCGGCGGCCCAGCTCTTGATCAGTTCGTCGTAGTCGACGGTCATACCTTTGGGCTTCTCATTAGCAAGTTTTGGCTTAGGAGAACCGGGGAGATTATACCAGTAAGACGCATCGCGAGGTTCGTTCAGCTTGGGACCGCATTCTCCCTGAATGCCGGCTCGTTCCAGACGGCTCATGACACTGTCCTGCTGTGTAGCAAGTGAATCAAGGGCCTCTTGCGGGCTTTTTGCGCCGGTAACGGCATCGGCGACGTTCTGCCACCAGAGCTGTGCCAGTTTGGGGTAATCAGGTACGTTGGTTCCTGTGGGGGTCCACTGAACACGGGCAGGGCTTCGGTAGAATTCGACCAGACCACCAAGTTTTGGGGCCCGCTCGGTGAAGGACTCATGCCAGATGTCGCTCTCTCTGATCGGAGTGAGGCCAACGTGGGTTTTCTTCAGGCTGACGCTTTTGGAAATAACAAACTGAGCATAGAGCCATGCTGCCTTGCGGCGATCAACCGGAGTGGATTTCATTAACGTCCAGGAACCGGCATCTTGATAGCCAAGCTTCATTCCTTCGGTCCAGTAAGGGCCTCGGGGAGAGGGAGCCATGCGCCATTTAGGATTGTCATTTTCGTCAACAACCGGGGTTCCTGGGTTTGCCATATCCGCTGTAAACGCGGTATACCAGAAAATCTGCTGGGCAATTGCACCTTGAGCAGGGATAGGGCCGGCCTCTGAAAAAGTCATGCCTGCTGCTTCCGGAGGAGCATATTTTTTCAGCCAGTCAATATATTTCGTTAAGGCGTAGACAGCTGCAGGGCCGTTGGTGGCACCGCCACGCTCGACGGTAGAACCTACCGGACGGCATCCTTCAACACGGATACCCCATTCGTCCACGGGGAGTCCATTGGGAATACCTTCATCACCGGCTCCCGCCATGGAGAACCAGGCATCGGTGAAACGCCAGCCGAGAGATGGATCTTTTTTGCCGTAATCCATATGACCGTAGACACGTTTACCGTCTATTTCCTGTACTTTTTCACTGAAAAATTCGGCTATATCTTCATATGCTGACCAGTTTACCGGTACACCGAGGTCATAACCGTAGATATCTTTGAATTTTTTCTGCAGGTCTGGACGTTTGAACCAGTCGTAACGGAACCAGTAGAGATTGGCAAACTGCTGGTCAGGGATCTGGTAGATTTTACCGTCCGGGCCGGTTGTGAAAGATATTCCTATAAAATCATCGACATCCAGCATGGGATTGGTAACGTCTTTTCCTTCTCCGGTCATCCAGTCGCTCAACGGGACAACCTGCTGATAGCGAAAGTGGGTGCCGATCAGATCGGAATCGTTGATATAGGCGTCATAGATGTTTTTGTTGGACTGCATCTGGGTCTGCAGTTTTTCAATAACATCACCTTCGCCAATGAGATCGTGGGTGAGATTTATTCCGGTAATTTCGCTGAATGCTTTAGCAAGTGTTTTGGATTCGTATTCATGGGTTGTTATGGTTTCGGAGACAACATTGATATCCATGCCTTTAAATGGTTCGGCAGCCTTGATGAACCACTCCATCTCCTTCATCTGCTCCTCTTTTGACAGCGTGGAGGGTTGGAATTCGCTGTCGATCCATTTTTGCGCTTCTGCGGTACCTGCCTGTGAGCTCACAGGTCCGGCCAGAAGTGCAAGTGTTGCAGCCACTGTTGCAAGTTGTTTCATCATTTTCCTTCTCCTCTGTTGTTCTTTGAATTTTTCCGCTGATCATTTCAGATGAAAAGATGGCGGAACAAAAATACCAACAACCAGGCAGCGGTCGTCTGAAACGATAGAAAGCCCTCTCCCGTGTTCCAGTGAAAACTGCCGTTATACCCACTTAAATACGCAGGCAGCGTATATCAGTGATACTACAAGGGCCCACCACAGGCTGAGGCCGATAACCCCAAGCCAGAAAATGTGAATATAGGCCGATCCCAGAAGTGAAATAAAGAGACGATCACCTCTGGTTGTTTCGATGCCGAGTATGCCATGGCGAGGCCCGCCGCCGGGGACCTTCAGCTCCCAGATGGTCATGCCGATCAGAAGGCAAAGAATTATAAGAAAAAATGCAGCCGTTGGACCGGTCCATGCCATCCAGTTGAGATTCAGCGTCATTGCAACCTCCTTTATACCCGGCCAAGAGCAAAGCCCTTGGCGATGTGATTACGTACAAACCAGATAACCAGTGCACCCGGAATAATAGTGAGCATACCGGCGGCGGCAAGAACACCCCAGTCAAGGCCGGACGCCGATACGGTCCTGGTCATGATGGCGGAAATCGGTTTGGCATTGACCGCCGTGAGTGTCCGGGCAAGGAGCAGCTCGACCCAGGAGAACATAAAACAGAAAAAAGCGGTGACACCAATCCCTGAGGCAATATTTGGAATAAAGATCTTCACAAAAAAACGAGGCCATGAATAGCCATCCACAAAAGCTGTTTCATCTATCTCTTTAGGAATGCCGGACATGAAACCTTCAAGGATCCAGACAGCCAGCGGAAGATTGAAGAGACAGTGCGCCAGAGCGACGGCAATGTGGGTGTCAAACAAGCCGATGGAGGAATAAAGCTGAAAAAACGGCAGGGCAAAAACAGCAGGTGGAGCCATCCGGTTGGTGAGCAGCCAGAAGAAGAGATGCTTATCGCCGACAAACGAATAGCGCGAGAAGGCATAAGCAGCAGGCAGGGCGAAGGTTACGGAAATAATCACATTGATCGTCACATATATCATTGAGTTAATGTAGCCGGAGTACCATGAGGCATCATTAAAAATCACAGCATAATTGGCAAACGTGAGGTCGTTGGGCCACATGGTGAATACAGAGAGGATTTCATCATTGGTTTTCAGGCTCATATTGAGGAGCCAGTAGATCGGGAGCAACAGAAAAAGTATATAGATAACGGGAATCAGCCACTTCAGTTTCATCTTCCGGACCCTCCTTTTGCGCTGCTTTCAACTCCGACATTACTCATAACTGTATAGAAAACCCAGGAAAGGAGAAGAATGACGAGAAAATAAATCAGAGACATGGCCGCGGCGGGGCCGAGGTCGAACTGTCCGATGGCCAGTTTGACCAGATCAATGGACAGGAACGTTGTTGAATTGCCGGGACCGCCGCCGGTGACAACAAAGGGTTCTGTATAGATCATGAAACTGTCCATGAAGCGCAGCAGGATGGCAATTAAAAGAACCCTGTGCATTTTCGGCAGCTGGATATAGCGAAACACGGAAAAGCGAGAAGCACCGTCTATCTTGGCTGCCTGGTAGTATGCATCGGGAATGGAACAGAGCCCGGCGTAACAGAGGAGAACAACCAGGCTTGTCCAGTGCCAGATATCCATGACGATAACGGTGACCCAGGCTGCGAGGGGGTCTTGGGTATAATTGTAATCGAAGCCGAGCGAGGCGAGAGTGTGACCAAGCAAGCCTATATCGACCCGGGCAAAGATCTGCCAGATGGTGCCGACTACGTTCCAGGGGATAAGGAGCGGAAGCGCCATGGTAACAAGGCAGACCGGAACACCCCAGCCTTTTTTCGGCATGGCCAGCGCAATGATGATGCCAAGCGGTATTTCGATGGCCAGGATAATGCCGGAGAAAAGCAGCTGCCTGAAAAAGGCATCATGAAAACGCTCTGAGTGGAGCAGGTCTTTAAACCAGTCCATCCCGGCCCAGAAAAAAACATTGTTGCCGAAGGTGTCCTGCACGGAATAGTTGACCACGGTCATCAGCGGTATTACGGCACTGAAGGCAACTATCAGGAAAACCGGCAGTACCATGAACCAAGCTTTTTGATTTACCTGTTTTTCGATCACAGCATTTCTCCTGTTACAAGGGTGTCATCTCCATAGATATTGACATGATCAAGGTCAAAGCTGATTTTGCCTCTGTCCCCGGTCATGGTAACTTCTTCAGGTACAATAACGTTGAAAATCGAATCTTTCAGGCTGACCCTCGCAATCTTGTAGGGACCGATGTCGTCGATTTTGAGTATATTGACCGGTAATCCTTCACCATCGGGTGGGTCCAGGCGGATATATTCCGGACGTATCCCGAGCTCAACTTTGCTGAAAGTGGGCATGCCGTCGTAATTGCGGCGCAGGTTGATGACATTTCCCTGGAGCTGCATACGGTTTCCCTGTATTTCGCAAGGAATGATGTTCATGCCGGGGGATCCGATAAAATATCCGACAAACGTATGTTGCGGTCGCTCAAAAAGCTCCTCTGGGGTACCTACCTGAACAATTTTTCCTTCATACATTACCACTACTTCATCGGCAAAGGTCAGGGCTTCGGTCTGGTCGTGGGTGACATAGATCATGGTGAAGCCGAACTGTTTATGCAGCCGTTTGAGCTGGGAGCGAAGCGCCCACTTGAGGTGAGGGTCGATAACGGTGAGAGGTTCATCGAAGAGGATGGCATTAACACTTTGCCTGATCAATCCTCTCCCCAGAGAGATTTTCTGTTTGGCATCGGCGGTGAGATGCTGTGCTTTTTTGTAGAGGTCTTTTTCCAGACCGAGCATTCCGGCAAGCTCAATAACCCGCGGCTCTATTTCTTTACGACTGCGGCCTCTGTTTCTAAGGGGAAAAGCGAGATTCTGGAATACCGTCATAGTATCGTATATGACAGGGAACTGGAAAATCTGGGCTATGTTGCGTTGCTCTGTCGCCAGCCTGGTGACAACCTTATCATCGAAAAGGACATCTCCCTCCGTGGGGATCAGCAGACCCGAAATGATATTGAGGAGAGTTGTCTTACCGCATCCGGATGGGCCAAGCAAGGCATAACAATTGCCGTTTTTCCAGGTGAGATTAAGTTGTTTCAAGGCGAAATCATCTGGATTATCAGAAGGACCGCTGTAGGAGTGAGCGATCTTGTCGAGGGTTATGTTTGCCATCGTTATTTGTTTTCACCTCCGGCTGCCGATATGTGTAACGGCGTAGCAACGAGTTTTTCACTGTCATCAAATACATAAAATTTATCCGGGTCCAGAAAAACTTCGATGGTTTCTTCCACATCAAAGGACTGGATGGAGTGGGCCAGAACAACCCAGCGCAGACCAGCGACATCTATGTGAATGTAGCTGTCTGATCCCGTGATCTCGGTAACCACCACCTTTGCCTTGACGCTGATTGCTTTGGGGGAAGTGGGGGCGAGATAGAGATGGTTGGGACGAAAGCCGATGGTGTAATCGGCGTCGGGAAGTTGAGGAAGTTTTCCCGACAGGGGGACTTCCACATGACTTTTGAAAAGCATGCGATTGTTCAACTTTGTTACCGGCAAAGTGTTCAGAGGCGGATCGGCAAAGGTCTGTGCTGTGGTAAGATTATCGGGCTTGTGAAAAACATCAAGGGTCGGTCCGAATTGATACACTCGTCCTTCGTGGAGTGCCGCAGTGTTCCCTCCGAGCAGCAGTGCTTCCATCGGTTCGGTGGTTGCATAAACGAAAATTGCACCTGTTGCTGAAAATATCTTGGGTAGTTCCTCGCGCAGTTCTTCCCGTAATTTGTAATCAAGATTCGCCAATGGTTCATCTAATAGAACAAGATCTGCTCCCTTAACAAGTGCTCTGGCCAGAGCAGTTCTCTGCTGCTGTCCTCCGGAAAGTTCCTGCGGCATGCGCTTCAGCATATCATTGAGTTTGAGAAGAGAGGCAATTTCTTCAACTCTGGTTTCTATTTCAGCTCTGGGAACCTTGGCAATCTTCAGAGGAGATGCGATATTATCGTAAACGGTCAGGTTGGGATAGTTGATAAACTGCTGATATACCATGGCGGTATTGCGCTTTTGAACAGCTACGCCGGTCACATCCCGGCCGTCGACAAAAAGTTTTCCAGCAGTTGGTTTTTCCAGACCCGCCATAAGGCGCATAAGGGTAGTTTTACCCGAAAGGGTTGGGCCAAGAAGAATGTTCAGAGTACCCGATTGAAAAGTAAGCGAGACGTCGGCTATATGAACATCCTGGCCGACAATCTTTGATATATTTCGGAGTTCAAGCTGCATCATGCCCTCGTTTGGCAAGGTTAACGATTGGTGCTACGTTGTGGGTGCTATGGTGTCTATATAACATGATAAATTTGCAGGGAGAATGCAATAGAATCCTGTTGTGGTCGACAAATACGTCATTTTTGTCTGCTGTTCATCCATTCATCAAGAACAATCTTTTCTTCTTTTCCCAGAAAAAGGCCGAGATTCGAGCGGCGCCATAAAACGTCGTCTGCGTTCCGGGCCCATTCTTTTTCCATGAGATAGATCACCTCCGCTTCATACAAATCACTGCCGAAGCAGCGGCCCAGGTCAGGCTTGTTCTTGATGTTTTTTGTGATATCAAAAGCTTTTGTACCATAATAACGTGTCAAACGTTCAGCGTGTTGCCGATCGAGACAGGAACAGGAAGCCAGCAGTTTTTCGACCTGGTCGTTAAAGGCGAGAGGGGGGAAATCACCTCCGGGAAGAGCGGCCTGTTCCGTCCAGTTTTCTCCCATGGAAGGGAAATAGAGTTTCAGTTTTTTCAGAACAGCTTCGCCCAGTTTTCGATATGTGGTTATTTTCCCGCCATAAATAGAGAGCAGAGGTGCCTTGCCGTTATGGTCATCGATGGTAAGCACATAATCCCTGGTGGCTGCCTTTGCTTCATTTTTACCGTCATCAAAGAGAGGGCGGATACCGGAGTAAGTGCTGACGACATCTGCCGTGGTAACTGGTTTGGTAAAATATTCACTGGCAGCCTCGCAGAGATATTCAATTTCCTCCCGGTCAATCGATACAGTACCCGGATCTCCTTTGAAGTCGACATCGGTAGTACCGATGAGGGTGAATTCCCGCTCGTAGGGAATTGCAAAAATGATGCGTCCATCAGCGTTCTGAAAAATGTAGCAGCGGTCGTGAGAGAATACTTTTTTCACAATGATATGGCTGCCTTTTACCATTCTGATATGCCGGCTGGTTTCCTGATGTGTAGTATGGCTAAGAAAAGCATCGAGCCAGGGGCCGGTGGCGTTGACAACGGACAGGGCTTTAATTTCACTTTGTTTGCCGGTAATCGTGTTTTCCAGTTTGAGATGCCAGATATCATTATGGCGGGTTGCCGAAAGGCAGCGGCTCCTTGTTTGGATATGGGCGCCTTTGCTGCGGGCATCCATGGCGTTCAATATAACCAGCCGACTGTCCATTACCCAGCAGTCTGAGTATTCAAAGGCTTTGGTAAAAAGTTTCTTGAGTGGGGCACCAGCTTCATCCTCTTTGAGATTTACAGTGGAGGTTCCCGGCAGAAGTTTCCGGCCTCCCAGGTTGTCGTAGAGGAAAAGGCCAAGGCGAATAAGCCAGTATGGACGGAGCCCACTATGATGCGGCAGGATGAAGCGAAGCGGCCAGATGATGTGAGGAGCGGCCCGAAGAAGAACCTCTCGTTCTTTCAGGGCTTCTCGAACCAGACGGAATTCGTAATATTCCAGATAGCGCAGTCCGCCATGAATAAGTTTTGTGCTGGCTGAGGATGTTCCGCTTGCCAGGTCGTTCTGCTCACAAAGAAAAACGGAAAGCCCCCTGCCTGCGGCATCACGGGCGATGCCGCAACCATTAACACCACCTCCAATGATTGCCAGATCGTAAAGCGGAGTCTTCATCATACCGGGGCTCCATGTTGTAGAACTGCTCTTGGGTACAACGGATGGTTTCGGAAAGTGAAGAATGCGGTTTCACATGCATCCTAAAAAAAGACTAATCGAAATTAAATACAGTTGCAAGCGAAAATTTACCCCATTGCGTTTCAATGGTAAAAGTGGAGGAGAAACGAAAGAAGAATGATTAAAGAAGGCAGGAATGTTTTTTCTTAACAGTCGCTTGTTGAGAAAAATTTGCAGAGAAAAGAAGAGAAAAAACTCTCACCGGAGAAGAACCTGTTTGGGATCAGCTACTTCAATGACGACATCATTCTCCCGGCAGAGCTTGCAGAAGCCTGCTGAAGGCATGCCGTCAATTACCAGGGTGTCAATCTGAGAAATGTGACCGATGCGAACAGGTGCGTTGCGATTGAGTTTCATCATGTCGGCAACCATGATGACGTGTCGGGAGTTGGCTATAATTGCTTGAGCAACCCGAACTTCGCTGAGGTCATAGTCGAGGAGCAAACCTTCTTCATCTATACCGGATACGCCTATTATGGCGTAATCAACTTTAAACTGGTTGATGAAGTCAACTGCGGCAACACCTACAATACCGCCGTCGGAGCGGCGTACCAGGCCGCCGGCGATTATTAATTCGATCCCGGGGGAAGAGCGAAGTATGTCTATTGCCTTGATATTGTTGGTAATAGCCATAAGGCCACGGTGTGAAGTTAATTCTCTTGCAACCTGTTCAGTGGTTGTCCCGATATTAATAAAGAGAGAGCAGTTGTTGGGAACGAGTTGTGCAGCCCGAATGCCGATGGCTCTTTTGCTTTCCGGAGCGAGTAGTTTACGTGCTTCATAGCTGACATTTTCGATGCTGGATCCGACAATGGCGCCGCCGTGGATTCTCTGCAGGAGTTGTTTGTTGCAGAGTTCGTTGAGATCCTTTCGAATTGTTTGTGGGGAAACGTCGAAAAAGGTGGCCAGTTGATCGACAATGACTCTGCCTTTTTTCTTGGCGATATTCAGGATGTGTTTCTGTCTTTCGGATAGTGATTCCATAAAGATGCCGCTGTTGGAGGAAAGGATCATTGCTGCGCTGGTCAGTGCGTCATTATCCATTTATCTGTGAAACTTGTCAAATAAAAATAGTGCATACCTTCTTTTGTGATAAAATTTATAGCAATTATTTCATAATATTATAAAAGACTGATTGGTGATAAGGCATTTCTTATGATGGAGTGGACAACACACAGGGAGGAGAAAGATGACGCAGGAAAGATACACCGATATACGGATTTGCTATCAGGACAGGGCTGCAGTTATCACCATTGATCGGCCTGGAAAACTCAACGCAATACGCATCAACACCTACAAGGAACTCATAACTGCATTTCAGGAAGCGGACAGCAATCCTGATTGCCATATAATCGTCCTGGAGGGAGAGGGGGGCCAGTTTACTGCAGGAAACGACCTTGCTGATCTCGTAGGTGCTGACGGACAAGAAGTGATGGACGGAGTGCAGGGCATCTTCGATTGCGTTTCTCGCCTGCAAAAGGTACTGCTGGCGGTGGTTGAAGGTGTTGCGGTGGGAATTGGAACAACACTGCTGCTTCACTGCGATATTGTTGTGGCGTCAAGTGAAACCCGGTTTCGCCTGCCATTTGCCAATCTTGGAGTCTGTCCTGAGGGTGGTTCAAGTCTGCTGCTGCCTCGGGCTATCGGAGAAAAAAAGGCAAACGAGGTATTGCTCACAGGACGTTTTTTTTCTGCCGATGAGGCAATGCGTTGGGGGATGATCACTGCGGTAGCTGATCCGGGAAAGGCGAAAGAAGTAGCTCAGGGATATATGGACCAGCTTCTCAGGCAGCCTCTTGCTTCGCTCCTGGCGACGAAAAAGCTTCTGAAAAGGTCCAGGGGAGATGTCAGCATGGTAGTGGCTGATGAGTTGAGGGTATTCAAAACGCTTCTGGAGAGCGAGGCAACACGCAGCCGAATCAGCGCATTTTTGCAGCAGAGATAGAAAGAAACTCTTGCCGGCACCAATATGGCTGCTGAATTGTCCCGGGAATCATTCGGGCAGCATGTCGTAAACGTAGGTAAGAATATCGGTACGGGTGAGAATCCCTATGATTTTCCCCTGATATTCCACGGGAAGATGACCAATATTCTTGCGGATCATTAATTGTGCCGCTTCTGTCGGATCGATGTCGGGGGGGATTGAGGTCACATTGCGTACCATAAAAGCTTTGACGGGGCTTTGCCATTGACGTTCCTGTCTGATCTTTTTAAAATCCCAGAGGACAATGATACCTTCAAGGTGTTCTTCACTTCCTACGAGGACACCACGAATTCCCCGCTCTTCCATGATATCGCGGACTTCTTTCATGGAAGTTTCAGGGGCAACCATGGTGACAGGATAGGACATCAGGTCAGCCACAGTTGCTGTATTCACTTTGCTTTCTTTAATAATTTGGATGATTTTCTGTTTGATCTGCTCCGGGCTCTGCTGTTCTGTACGGATGCTGGCCGAAGCAGCTCGCGGATGACCGCCTCCACCGAATCGGCGCATAATGGCGCCGGCATCAATACGGCTGCTGCTGCTGCGCGCTATGGCTGTGCAGGATACGTCACTGTTTATGAAGATGACGAAAACGGCGTCGGCATTAATAAGTTTACGGTACATATTGACGATAGTGGCCAGCATGGAGATCTTTTTATCGAGTCTGACGATATTTATGCCGACAGTGACCTTGTTGTGGGTGAATTTTTCTGTATTTTCAATCAGATCAAAAAGGATGTCTTTCTGGACTTCCTCGTAGGGTGGATTAAGAAAAAAAGCGGCGACATTGAGATCCGCGCCATTTTTCAGGAGGTAGGCTGCAGCCACGGCATCTTCTGGTGTCGTACCCGGATAGGTAAGATGCCCGGTATCTTCATAAAGGCCGATGAGCATGATGGTTGAGTCGAGAGGCGTCAGTTCGATTTTTCGGCGATGTAATTCTCGTATGAGCAGTGTGACTGCCGCCCCCGTATTCTCAACACAATGCCAGTGTGGGTGTATGTCACCTTCCTGCATATGGTGATCCCACAGATGGACTGTGAGATCTGTTCGGTCGCGCAGCTTTTCCATACGGTCGAGCCGCTTCCAGCAGTTGGTGTCGACCACAACAAGTGTCTCTACTTCTTCAGCGTCTATTTCGTGAGGAAGAACCACATTGAAGGCAGTTTTGTGTGTAGAGAGAAAACGCTCAACGTTTTTGTTGACCATCTTGGGTACCACTCCTGTGGCACCCGGATAGAGGATAGTTGCGGCAATAACGGATGCCAGCGCATCGAAATCTGTATTTTTGTGTGTTGTGACTATTTTCATCAGTTTCTGCCGCTGGCATCCTGATTCCTTCTTGGCTGGGTTAGAGCAGATTTTTCAGTGCTCCCAGAAGTCTGTCGACATTTGCCGCCCGTGCCGTATGGCCCATTAATCCAATTCGCCAGATTTTACCGGCAAGCGGTCCCAGACCGGCCCCTATTTCGATATCGTAATTTTGCAGAAGTTCTCCTCTGATGCGGGCGTCTTCAACTCCTGCGGGAATGGTGACGGCATTCAGCATGGGAAGTCGGCTTTCCTTCTGTACAGCCATGGAGAGACCGAGTTTTTCCAGACCGGCAACTAAATAGTCATGGGATTCCTGGTGCCGGGTAAACACAACATCAAGGCCTTCTTCAAGAATGACGCCTAATGCGGCGTAGAGTCCGTAGAGCATATTAATGGGGGCGGTATGATGGTAGGCTCGTGTGGCGCCATCCCAGTAGTTGATGATCATGGTCAGGTCCAGATACCAGTTCGGCACCTTGGTTTTTCTTGCCTGCAGAGTATCAACAGCTTTTTGAGAAAAAGAGATGGGGGCTAGCCCTGGAGGACAGGAAAGGCATTTCTGGGTGCCGCTGTATAGAACATCGATTCCCCATGTATCTGTTTTTACGGGAATACCCCCAAGACTGGTGACGCTGTCAACCAGATAAAGGGCTGAATTGCTGCTGAGTAGAGCACCGATTTCAGCGACTGGATTCATTACACCGGTTGAGGTTTCTGCATGGACAACAGCTACAATTTTATAGGGCTTTTTTTGAAGCTGCTTTTCTACCTGATCCAGCAGGACCGGAGTTCCCCACTCAAATTCAACAACATCCACAGCCGCGCCTAGTCTGGTTGCCACATCCTCCATGCGCATTCCAAAAACGCCGTTTTTCAAAATGAGAACCGGATCTCCCTGTTCAATCAGGTTGACAAAGCATGTTTCCATTCCGGCAGAGCCAGTGCCGGAAACAGGAATAGTCAACCTGTTGCCGGTCTCCATAAGCTTCTGTAATCTGCTTTTGATTTCATCCATAAGAGCGATGAAGCGCGGGTCGAGATGTCCTATGGTATATTGCGACAGGGCTTTATAAACCTGATCAGGAACACATGAAGGTCCTGGGCCCATAAGCAGGGTTTGAGAAAGACTGTCAAGGTGATTGGTGGGCATGATTGTCCTCCTGTAAGTTTTGACAGGCGGTATCCGCCTGGTGTGTTATGGAAAGCAATACATTCAGAGCCGTTGTTATCGAACTCATGGAATTGCTTTATCATACTTCAGAAGAAGGTGCAAAATAATTAGTCCTGATTTGATTCCAGGAAAGGACTGGATGCCGGTTTTGCCGCTTATGGTGACCGCTGCAGCAGAAGGAGATTGAGGGAAGGCTGTATTGTGGGTTGAGATGCAGCCGCAGCAATATTGCAGCCTATTGTGATGGAGTGACTGCTGCCGTACTTGGCCGTCACTGCGATACAGATCGAATGGTTGTAATCGGCAAATGTCTCTCCAACCTGCCAGATAGCCCCGGCATCACCTGTTGTGCCGTTATTGTCAATATCAATGAGATAGGCATCCCTGCCGTTGGCGCGCAATTCATCAACCTCGTGAATGATAACGGCGTCCGCAGGAAGTTTACTGTCGTAGCCGACTTTTTGCCGGACCTCAACGGTGTAATAGTGCGAGTCTCGTGAAATAGGTACTTTAGCGAGCCGATAGTTGGATGAGGACGGCAGTGTAAGACGCTCCAGGGTGATGGTAGTCGTGTCTCCTTGATAGGTAAATATTTCTTCTTCATCGAGCCAGCCGGCTAATTGGCGATGATAGCCGATGGTATGTTGGCCGAGGCAACCGTATATTCGGTCTGTTGCTGCACCACAATTGGTCCAGGGGTCACTCATCACATCCCAGACGTTATCATATGTTCTGCCGTAGTTGCCGGAGGAGTGGGGCATGCCAAAACCATGTCCCATTTCGTGCGTCATAACGGTCAGGGAAGAATACCCCCAGGGGGGCTCCCAGGTTACCCTGTACTGTTTTGTCCTGCCGTCCATAGTTAAATATTGTGAGCCACCCCAGGCATAACCGTCCAGGTCGTAGTTGAACATGAAATTGATGCCGCTATATGCAGGAAAATAGACATCTGCGTCAGCCTTACCGGCACAATCTCTGGTAATTTTGGAAAAATTGAGTGTTCCGCCTTCTATGTAATATGAGCGGGGGTGCGGCAACACATACCAGCCGTAAGCGTTGCTGCCGTCAAGATTAACCCTGTTGTATGAAGCCTGTTTCCAGTAATGGTTAAGACCGGGCGCAGTAGATGCATACATGTTTTTAAAATAGAGCAAATCTTTCGGTTCTGTGCTGAAATCCTGAAATTTGCACATAATGGAAACCCACGGCTGGGAACCGGTAGCAGCAGTCAGGCTCATGTTCTGCCGTGTGGAGTTGAGCTTTTCCAGAGAGTGGACAAGCAGCACGTCATTGCTGCTGCTGTTTGTTCGCGGTGTGCTGGTTGCAGCGGTTGTAACCGAAACCAGAGCACCATTGAGGTGACGCAGCCCTCCTGCGGCTTTGGCAACTGAGGGGTCGATGATGAGCTCTAGTGTATCTCCAGAAGAAGAATAGAGAAAATGACGTTCATTCGAGCGAGGTTCCTCTGTAAATGAATCTCCCCAGACCGTTGCAAACAGACCACTGACAGTAACTTCATCGGCTTCAGAGGGTGTGACAGAAGAAAACACCAAAAAGACGACTTGAAAAGTAATGAAGACTGGAAGAAAGAGTGAATAAAAGAATGCAGTAAGGCGTCTGTATTCCTCTTTTTTGAACTGTTTTCCCATTTTTCTCTTGTGCGACACCCTCTCGAGAACAACATTGAAACTGGTATACGAATGTATCGAGACAGAGAATTACTGCATATTAGTGTGACGAAAGTCAGTTGGAAGCTGTTTAGTCATGGTTCAATGCAAGCTGCCTGCGATGTACACTACATTTATTCAGACTGTTATTGAAATCTGTATTGATGAGTATATGTGCGATTTTCTCTGATGTCCATCTTTTTGATGGCACGGGAATGAGATGCATCGATTATCATATCAATGCAGGGAAGTCGATAAAGGATCAAAGTCCAGGGCTAATTGAGCAGAGCGAGCAGATCCGGGCCGAGATATGTGCGTTCATTTTCCCCTAAGATTCCAAGAGATAGACATATCAGCGTCCAGAAGTGAATAACATGATAATTTCCCTGATAGTGGTGTCCTATGTCTTCAATCTGTGAGTGGCAGTTGTGGCATGGGGTGAGAACATAGTTTGCGCCGGTTGCTGCTATCTGGTCATATTTCCTCCGGCCATATGCTCTTCTTTGTTCGGTCATACCGGATTGGAGAAAACCACCACCCCCGCCACAGCAGTAATTGGCACTTCTGTTGGGTTGCATGTCAACAAAGTTGCTTTCCCCAACCAGTGTTTTGGCCACAAAACGTATATCTTCAGCGATTGATTCACCATAGGCTTTTCTTACGATCTGGCAGGGGTCCTGGACGGTAAAGCGAATATTATTGCGGTTCCAGTCTGAGTTAACCGGCAGAAGCCCTTCTCTTATCCACCGGGCGTAGTATGAAACCAGGTTTTGCAGTTCAAAGTCGGCCTGCAGGCCAAAGCGATGAATAGCATTCCACATGGTATAGTAGGAATGGCCGCATTCTGTATTAAGCCAGACCTTGCAGCCCAGTTGATTGACGGCGTCGACTCGCTTTTGGATGATCTCGTACCAGGCTTCTTCGTCTCCGGAGAACATGCAGAAGTTTTCCGCCGCCCACGCTTTGGAAGAGTAGGTCCAGTCTGCGCCAACAATATCAAAGATCTTCCACAGAGGAACCATTTCATCCGGTTCACTCATGGGTTCGCGTGAGTTCTGGTTGACAAAAAAATAGGCGCCCTTTTTGTCCATCGGGGCACGAAGGTGGCGGAAGCGTGGTTGGTTCTGCTGTACTTCCGCAAGCACATCCTCAACGACAAAGATAAAATCTTCAGGGGGCAGACCCATGGCGCTGGTGCTGTCCGTGGATCGTGTCAGCTCGCAGGAACGGACGATTCCGGCGGGTTTTTTCTCTTTGGGCCACAGGCCTCGGGCAAAAAAGACCAGCTGAGCGATATCAATACTCATGGGGCAGACATGCATGCAGCGTTTGCACTGGGTACAGAGCCATACCCATGGTGTTTCAGCCAACTCATCGTCCATGTCGAGCATGGCCATACGGATAAATTTTCGTGGATCCATGTTTTCAAGACCCGAAGCCGGGCATCCGGAAGAGCAGAGACCGCAGGTCAGGCAGGCATCAAAACTTGCTCCATCGGGGAGCAGTTCCAGGGCCTTTTCTTTGAAACTGGGAGAGGAAGATTTGTTATCGGGCATAATTTTCCAATGATGAAAGTGTTATTGGGCAAGATGTTCTATAATAGCATCGACTGCCGCGGAAGCTGTGGCAATGGCAACTCCGGCTCCACAGCGTTGCCGGATCCAGTCTTGGTGGGCCAGAACGATCCCTGCCGCAAAAAGACGTTTGTCATAAACTGTGCCGTCATTTTTCAAGGGGCGAAACGAACCATCGGTCTCTATCCCGGCAAGATGGATCTCATGACCGCGACTGTCGAGATACTCCTCCTGGTACCATTTCTCGCGCGAAGGAGGCTGATGGACGGGCAGATGTATAAGTGGCTCAGAGATGTGATCAAAATGGGCCTCCAGCCCTCCGCTGAGAAATCGGCCGGTGGCAAGCAGAACAGTTCGAGCTGTAATAGCAATTGGACCATAATTGTCAAAGAGAGAAAGCGTTATCTTTTCTTTATGAAATTCGATTTTTCGGATTTTCTGTTGGGGAATCATGGTTATGCCCTTTGCCGGAAGGGTTTGCTCGATTATTTCACGCAATCGTATACCCGGAACAGAAGGCGGCATTGTGGGAATTTCAAAGATGGAAAAACCGGATAATCGCTCAAGGTCTGCATGAATCTCGTCGGGGTTATGCATTCCCAGTATAGCCGGAAGTCCTAGATAGCTGGAGCCGGCCCCTTCGTGTTTGAGAATTTCAGCAAGAAGTATTCTGTTTTGAGGAACTTCGAGGGCACGGGCCGCAACCTCAGCATAGAGCTCTCCTGATTCGTGCCCTGGGAAGTGGATTGTTCGGGCTTCTATCTCCGGCCAGATACTTTTCAGATTTGCTGCAATTTGATGGGCACTGAATCCTTTCAGGCCATGAAAGCCGAAAACCGTACATGGGGCCTTGCTGTGTAATGCGGTTATGCCTTTGATCATGGTCAGCGGGACGCAAAGTGTCGGTTTCAAAGTCCCGGCTGGCGTTATTGCCCGAAGATTCTCCTGACCTGGGGGGCTGTAACCAACGCCGATGGACCCGATAAAGTTCGTGAACTCCGTGAACGCTTCAGCAATTTTTGTCGGAGCAATACCGGCCAGTGGATGGCCTGGACAGCTTTTTGCCAGATCACCAAGGGCATCCCAGGGGGCTGAGATAAAACGTGAATCGCTAAAGCCTAAAAGATCGAGATACCCGGTGGTATAGGCCAGTGCGCCGGTATTGCCTGTCAGTGTGCAGGATATGCCGCGGTTCAAGGCAAAGATTGCGGCGGCTATACCGGCCAGACCGGTTCCTATAACAGCGAGTTCGGTATCGATATATCGAGTTTCCTGCTTCATTCAGTCACCTTTCACTTTAGGTGGTAGATTTTCCAGACCAAGCAGACCGCAATGCAGAGCTTCAGCGAGTTCCATCTGGGCCATCTGTTGTCCCCAGATAACGGAGCGCATCCCCTTGAAGCGCTCACTGAAAAAATCACGCATATGATACAGGCCACTGTCGTTGGTGTAGTACTTTTGATCATATAAATGTGAGGCTATCCGAATTCCGCAAAATGACCCCTGGCAGGGACCTTTGCCGGCCCTGGTTCGCAGAGCGATACTTTCCAGGCTCATATCGTCTTCGCCTCCAGGGGAATCAGCAATAATCTGGGTGATGGCGGACTGGGGAACCATCTCGCATTCGCACAGAATCATGTCGGCCGGATTTTTGGAAACGTACCAATAGCGGGGTGATGCGCCTGGTTTGGTCCATTTACAACTGCTCGAATCAGGCAGTGGGGTGGTACCTGTGGTACAGGTCGCTGTATTGCCGAGTCGGCCGGCAACCAGATCGGCGGTTTTTTCAGCCATGAGACGATAGGTTGTCAGTTTTCCTCCGGTGATGGTGCAGAAGTTGCGCAGACTGCTGCTGTGATCAAACAAGGAAAAGCTGCGGGCGATGTTCCGGTCATCATCCTGGTTGCCGGATTGTACCAGAGGCCTGACCCGGGAAAAGGCACGAATGAACCTGGTGGTGGCAAGCGTCGGAATCATAGCCATGCCTTCACGTACATTTTTATTTACCTCTTCCACAGTGGGGCGGACGTTGTCGATATCTCCTGTTCTCACTGAAGTGGTGCCCAGTATGGAAACGGTGCCGCCGGGAACAAGAATGTCGCCGTCTGACGGCGGGCGGAGGCGATTGATGACCCTGTCCGTCAGTCTGGCATGGCTGACCAGCAGTGTTCCTTTGGACCAGAGAAGGCGGACATCGTCACAGCCGGCAAGTCTGGCTATATTCATGGCCCAGCCGCCGCCGGCATTGATGAATTGCCGTGCTTCAATGCGAAATGTTTTTCCGGTTCGCTGGTCGAGACAGACAGCACCGGCCAATATATCATCCTTTCGCTCAAACCCCTGAATGAGACAATGGGGTAAATATTGACTGCCGTTATGCATTCGGGCATGTTCCACGTTTTCGAGGGCAAGGTGAAATGGGTCGATGGTGGCATCGGGGACGAGGTAGGCTTTGATGAGGTCGGCAGAGAGGCTCGGTTCCAGGAGACGTGCTTCTGCCGCGTCTAGCTCTTCACATTCTATTTCAGCAGCTTTACAATATGAGGGAAACAGAATACCGAACTGTTCATCATCACCGGCTACGCCGACAAACAGACCTCCGGTTTCTTCAATGCAGTGCGGCGCTATGTTTTTTAATATTGCGTTTTCGATACGGCATTCAACGGCAGACTGGATATCGTTGGAAACATAGCGTCCTCCGGAGTGGAGCAGCCCGTGGTTTCCTCCTGATGCACCGGCGCAAAGATCATTTTTCTCAATGAGAATTGAATGGATTCCCCGTAAGGCGAGGTCCCGCATAATGCCGGTACCGGTAACGCCGCCGCCAATGATGAGTGCTTCTGTTTGCAGAGTTGACATGTTTTCCTCGAATCTGTGAAAGAAGTCGGTAAAAATTCACACCTCACCAGAGGGGGCATACGTACCTTTGGTGTAGAGGCTGGTTCACAGTTATTTGATTCATTTTTCGTTGTCGTGTTTTGTAGTCGGTTTTGCAGGAGCAAGGCACTAAATGACCCTCTTCGAGTTCATATGGAGGAGAAGGTCGAGCATTCTATTGGAATACCCCCACTCATTATCATACCAGGCCATTATTTTAACCGACTTGCCTGATACCCTGGTGCAGAGGCCGTCGACGATCGCAGAATAGGGGGAACCTTTATAGTCGCTGGAAACCAGCGGTAATTCGCTGTAGTGGAGATAGCGGTTTGTTGCGTTTCTCAAGATTTCATTGACTTCCCTTGCATCGGTACGACGCTCCGTCTCTATCACAACATCTACAAGAGAAACATTGGAAGTAGGGACGCGCACAGCGAGACCTTCGAAGCGGTTTTTCAATTCGGGAATTACCAGTGCAACCGCAGCTGCCGCCCCCGTTTTTGTGGGAATCATGGACATTGCAGCGGCGCGGGCCCGGCGGAGATCGGAATGAGGATAGTCCAAAAGGCGCTGGTCTCCCGTATAGGCGTGCACCGTGGTCATCAGGCCGCTGATGATGCCGAAGGAGTTGAGGATCACCTGAGCTAGAGGAGCAAGACAGTTTGTGGTGCAGGAGGCATTGGAGACGATATGGTGTCTGGTGGTATCATATTCATCCTCATTGACCCCCATGACAATGGTTTTGATATTGCCTCTGGCCGGCGCGGAAATGATGACTTTGGCGGCGCCGCTGTCGAGGTGCTTTTGAGCGTTCTCTTCGTCTCGAAAAAGACCGGTGCATTCGAGGACGTAGTCAATGTTGAAGTGGGACCAGGGAATGTCTTCGGGGCGGCGGTGACTGCTGACGGCAATGGCTTCGTGATCAACAATGAGCGTGTTTTCAGTAGAGGAGACATTTCCTGGATAGACTCCCATGACGGAATCATATTTGAGAAGATGAGCCATGGTTTCTACATCGGTCAGATCATTTATGGCAACAATTTCTAGAGCGCTAAAAAGAGGGTCCTGCTTCATGGCTCTGCAGATATTCCGCCCTATTCGCCCAAAACCATTGATACCTATTCTGATGGACATAAAGGTCTCCTGTTGAAAAGAGAAATGAAGAGACATGGCAGCGTTTATTTCGGAAAAAAGCAAAAACGCTTTCAAGTGATATCTAAAACAACAATATACGAAAATAAATTTAAGCACAAGTGAAATAATATATTTGAGATGTGGTTGTATCTTCCTGGTAAATGGTAGTTATATGGAGAGCTCTTCGTAGTGTTGGTGTGAGATACACTGCCTTATAGTGGAAATACAAAAGAGAATGGCGGCAAACAGTAGCCATGGTCCTGACAGTCCGATCAAAACCGGTAAATAAATACTTCCCTAAACATCAAGGATATTGTATTTAAATGAGTGGCGTTGAGTACAGCGCGATGGTGATTTGAATATGTACCCATCATTATGCGGGGCCCCTGAGGCCTTGATGAAAATGTTTCCTCGAGCTCATCAAATTTACATCACAACTACTTTCCATGGCAGAAAACTTAACCTCACGTCTAGCTGGGGCTCACACAACATCTAAATACCTGCAGGCAGAGAACGAAATCCTGAGAAGAGCTGTCGAGAAAGTGACCTTGACGGTTCATGCTTCAGCCAATCAGGCCATGATGGCAATCGAGAAAAACAGAGAACGCATTTCCGATGCCACTGATTATCTCGATGGTGTATTTGTCACCACCATCAATATATCTCAGGCTGCTGAAATCGTAGAGATTACTAAAATCGGCGAAGAACTCAGTGCCTATTTTGATAAAGCTGTGCACCAGCGGGCTTTTAAAAATTTCAGTGATGAACTGCGTAGTCAGGTCAGAGAAATAGAAGAAAGAGAAAGAGATCTCAAAAGAAGAGAGGAAAAGCTTGAGAAAACTATTGCGGCACGTCTTGCAGCTGCCGAAGCAAAAATAATCAGAGAGAGCACCAGCTCACGTGGTCTGCTTGAGAGTGCATTGCAGAAAGCGGAGAAAGTCTTTGATCAGAATAAAATTACAAGATTTGCGTACTCAACAGTTTCACGGTTTCAAAATGAATTTGAACGGGTTCATGATACCAGAGATGTTGAATATATCACCAAGCTGTT
>JAZBNU010000341.1:0-8361 GCA_036350815.1 Desulfopila sp. | reverse complement strand
GTGCGGAGGCAACAACTGCATGCACATTGCCGTTACGGAGTTCCTGGTAGGTTTGGGCCTCATCGTCATAAAGTCGAACTGTGGCCTTGGGCAGGTATTTCTTGGTTGCAGCAGCAGCTGTGGTTCCGAGTTTACAGGCAATTTCAACATCCTCTTTGTTGAAGTCTTCAAGTGAAGAGAAGCCTGCCGCTTTTTCCCTGTGTGCGACAATCGACATCCCTGAATAATCGTAGGGTATGGTAAAATTGACCTTGAGAGCACGCTGGGGAGTTATGCCCATTCCTCCGATAATTACATCGAATTTCGACGTCAGCAGTGCGGGGATAATGCCTGCCCATTTTGTGGGGACAAACTCTACCTTGACACCCATATCGGCAGCCAGTCGCTTGGCAACGTCGATTTCAAAACCAATATATTCCCCATTTTTGTTCTTCATCGCCCATGGAAGAAATGTGTCCATTCCTACTTTGAGGACACCTCGCTGAACAACCTTCTCGATGGTACTTTCTTGTGCCAGTTGCTGCTGAATGGAGGCGGCCAGTCCAGTGCCATTCAGGAAGAAGAGCAGGATACATAGGGAAAAAAGCGCTATACATGGTGTTGATTTTTTCATACATCCCTCCAGTTGCTGTTTTTTAATTATCGCTAATACAAAGGGTTTTCCTAGTGGTTCTGTTTAAACTGTTCGCCATTTTGAAGCCGTTTTTCCATCATAGAGACGGCAAAAGACAGAGAAATTGTAATCAACAAATACATTAGAGCAATTGTGAACCATATTTCAAAAGTGAGAAAAGTCTCCGCTATAATACTCTGGGCCTGCATGGTCAGGTCATAGATGGCAATAGTGGAGACCAGAGCGGAGTCTTTTATCAGTGATATGGCCTGATTAGTTAAAGGAGGCAGGGTGTTGCGAATGGCCTGTGGCAGAATGACATGACGGTAGGTCAGATAATTGCCGAGTCCCAGGCTGTAGCTGGCCTCTTTCTGGCCGGAATCAATGGAGAGAATACCTGAGCGAATGATTTCGGAAACATAGGCGCCTTCAAAGAGACTCAAGGCGAGGACAGCAGAAGTAAAACGTTCTAGCCCGAGTACCGGCCCTAACACAAAATAGATAAAAAATATCTGAATCAACAGAGGGGTGTTGCGCATTGATTCAAGATATAATCTGGCAAAAAGACGCGCAACAGGAGCATTCGAGAAACGCAGCAAGGCGGTGAAAAGGCCTATCAAGATGGCGAAAAGAAGACTGATTGCTGATATCTGCAGAGTAATTTTGAGACCATCTAATAGTGGTCCGGCCTGAAAACCTTGTTCATCAATGGTATAAAGGTATTTGCCGACCTGATACCATTGCCAGTTATAGCCGATGCCTTCTATGCTCAGGGAGAAGAGGTATGTTAAAACTCCCATCAAGAGAAAGAACTGTGCGATGTCGGGCAGTGGTGAGGCTCGCCGCATTGCAGGTTTCGTTATAGTTTTCGAACGCAAGGGAGATACCATAACATTGTCGGCAGAATGCCGACTAAATTTTACAATATTCTTTTTTCTGATTCCCCCTAAAGATCAGCAAGCCGTATGGGGCAGGATCACTCTTTTCACGGGTCGCCATAAACCACCCAAGGGGCTTGACTGCAGCCGTCATGGCTGCAGTCACCCGAGAAAAGAGCGACCCTGCCCCCTTAAACTTACGATACTGAGTTTCAGGGGGGAATCAGGTTCATTTTTGAAACATGTTTGCAGCAAAGAGAACAGAGGCCAAAACTCGGTTACTGAACTACAGTAATCACAGAGGAAGAAAAATAAAGATAACTCTTCCCGGCAGATGCAAAGAACTCAGGAATCAGTCATTTTCACCGGCGAGTTGTGCTCTTGTCATTTCGGTGATTGTGCGAAAATCAATTTTCCCCGAACCCATTTTAGGCAGATCTTCCATAATAAGAAAGATTTTAGGAATGGCTATTTTCGGCAGCTGCTCCGCCAGCTTTTTCTGAATGGCTTTTTCGTCAATTGTTGCAGTGGTAACAGCGACTATCTTTGCTCCTTTGATTGAGTCGGGCACTTCGACCACACAACACTGAGCGTCTTCGGGAATGAGCCGGTCAAGCACGGATTCGATCTTGACCAGTGAGACCATTTCGCCTCCTATTTTCACAAATCTTTTAAGTCTGCCAACGTGCCAGAGGTATCCTTCTTCGTCAAGATTTCCCATGTCTCCGGTATCATACCACCCTCGACGAATGTGCAATGAGGTTTGTTCAAAGTCATTGAAATATCCTTTCATGACATTGTCGCCTTTGACCAGGATACGTCCATCTTCTCCGGGTGCGCATTCTTCTCCGGTCTCATAATTTTCAATTCTGACCTGCACCCCATCTATGGGCTTGCCCACACTTCCAGGCTGGTTGGCCTCGGGGCAGTTTGCGGAGATAACAGGAGAACATTCTGTGGCACCATATCCCTCGTAGAGGATGATGTCATGTTTCTCCTTAAAACCCTCACGTAGCGTCTCCGGGCATTTGTCCGCACCGCAAAGCATGATGCGCAGGCTGTCAAAATCACCCGGCTCTGATTTGCGCAGATAGCCCCAGAAAAAGCTCGGTGTACCAACCAGAAAAGTTGCTTTTTCTTCGCGAACGATATCGCAGATTTTTTTAAAATCGAGCGGGTTGGCATAGGCCAGCATAGTCATGCCATGATGGATGGGGATCCACATATTGGTCGTGAGACCAAAGACATGGAAGAGCGGCAATGAGGCGAGAAAAATGTCATCACTGACGAAGTTGAATCGTTTGGAAGCTGAAAGGATGTTGGCACTTATATTTTTGTGGGTGAGTTGCACGGCTTTTGGGTCTTTTTCGCTGCCGCTGGTAAAAAGGATGACAGCTGTGTCATCCGGATCACCGCCATGGACCAGCATCTTGATTACAGCAAGAGGTAATTTTGCAATAAGGGCTGCTCTGACTTTTTGCAATCCGGAAAGATTCGCCATGATATCCTCAAGGTAGATCATTCCTTCGACATGAGGACACTCGATTTTTTCCAGCAAGGCCCGGGATGTGACTATGGTTTTGAAATCACATTTTTTCTGAGCGTAGATGGCGTTTTGCATGGCACCGGTGGAGTAGTTTATCATTACAGGAATTCTACCGCTCATCAAAATGCCGAGGTTGGTAAGTACGCATCCTGCCGAAGTGGGAATCATCACCCCGATAAAACCCTTATCAAGTTTCTTGAAAAATTTGGAGAGAAGGATACTTGCCAGAAGTGCCCTGCTATAGGGGATTTTTTTGTTGGTGGCAAAATCGTGGATTGCAAGTTTATCACCTTGCGCTTTGGCTACCTCAATGAATCGGTGATGTAATAACACGTTTTTATCCTCCGTAAAAAAAATATCTCTCAGGAACTGCAGCCTGTTGTACTGGATGCTCACTTCAAAATATAATTCTTTCTCCGCCAGGGGCACTTTCTTGCAGCGCATTATTGCTTTTGGGAGCCGTAGCAGAGCTATATGTTCACCCCGGCATGTTGCCGATGTCTGTTGAACTATTGATAACTCCATCAGGGCAGGCAAAGCAATTTTCTGGAACTAATACCACTTAAAGAATGATTTGGCAAGATTAGGAAGTACTAGGCATTCCCCCGCCGTTGCTGGGAAGGTGGTTGTCTTTGTTTGGCATGGAATGCATTGTATAGATACTTCAGTCCTGAAGAATTTTTAAGAAAAAGAGGTCCATCAGCATATTTTCCTGTATATGGAGAAATAGAATTACTATTGTTGAGATGTTTTGTGTGGTGTCATCCAGTATTGCAAATGAGAATGTGCGGAGGTTTTTTTTGACATCTGATGTGATTTTACTTCTTATCATTGTGGTTACCGCATTAGTCCTTTTTGTCGATGGCAGGTTGCGTGTCGACCTGGTGGGTTTGCTGGTGCTGTCTGCTCTCTCCCTGTCCGGCTTGATTTCGACACAGGAAGCCCTGGCCGGTTTCAGCAGTCCGGCTGTTGTCACGGTCTGGGCACTGTTTATTCTGTCTGCCGGTTTGACTCGAACAGGTATAGCCCACCAGCTTGGGCGGCCTCTGCAGCACTTTGCCATGAGCAGTGAGATTCTGCTTATCACCTTGCTCATGCTTTCTGCCAGCTTGTTGTCGGCTCTGATCAATACTGTCACTGTTGCTGCTATTCTCCTTCCCTCAACCATGGAACTCGCTCGGCGCAGCGGTCGTCCTCCTTCGAGATTGCTCATGCCGCTGGCCCTTGGCTGTCTTCTCGGCGGACCTTTTACGGGGATATCCACTCCGCCGAACATTCTGGTTACCGATGCAGTTCGTAATGCCGGTCTCTCTCCTTTCGGCATGTTCGACTTTACTCCCATTACTGGAGCAATTGTTGTTTCAGGTATTGTATTCATGGTGTTTGTCGGCCGTCATATGCTTCCCACAAACCGTACAGACGACAACGGTAGTCTGCTGGGTAAATCCTATCAGCTCAACACACATCTCTTCACTACCCGTATTGAAGAGGGGTCGCCGCTCAGCGGTCGGACCATATCGGAGAGTCGGCTGGGCTCCGCTTTATATATGACAGTGCTGGCAATTAAGCGTAAAGGGATGCTGATGCTGGCTCCTCATCCAGAAGAGGTGCTTCAGAGTGGGGATACCCTTATAGTTCATGGCAGCCGCGCATATTTTAAGCGCAATCATGCTACCAGCCATCTTCAGGTTGAGCAGTCCGAGACGTTAAAAGCAGAACTGAATCTGTCTTTACAGGCCGCTCAAGCCTCTGTCACTGATGGTTCTCCATTTGTCGGCGCAACTTTGGCGGATACTGGATTACGACGAAAATATGGACTGCATGTTCTGATGCTGTCCGAAGCGAGCGGTGCGAAGGTAAAAGATATGCGCCGGCATAAGCTGAAAGCTGGAGATCGCCTCCTGTTGCAGGGAAAGAAGGAGGCGATGGAAAAATTAGCAGGTGACAATTGTGTTGCAGGGTTGGAATTGCTTACCCTGGAAGAAGAAAAGAAGTATATCGGGGATCGTGCCGAAATCTTACCTCTCCGCGTACCGGAAGGTTCAATTCTGGCAGGACGTGATTTGGTTGAAAGCCGTTTGGGCAATGTTTTCGGTTTGACCGTTGTGGCGATTCAGCGTGACATGGAGCTGATACATATGCCCTCGCCCAATCAACAGATTCAAGCCGATGATCTCTTGATTCTGCAGGGATCTCCTCGCGACCTCGAGATAATGGAAGGTCTTCAGGAGCTTGCCGTCAAAGAGCAGTCGCCGGGTCTGCTTGCTGAGCTGGAGTCGCAGCAGATAGGGGTTACGGAAGTTCTCCTTTCCCCTCGTAATTCATTGGTAGGAAAGAGCCTGGCAGACCTACTGTTCCGGGAAAAATACGGTATCAGCGTCCTGGCTGTCTGGCGCCGAGGCAAAGCTCACCGCGCCAACCTGCAGGATATGCCGCTCCAGTTTGGCGACGCCATGCTGGTTTATGGGCAGCGGCGTAACCTTGAGGCATTGTCGCGTGATCCGGATTTCCTGGTACTGGACCAGGCGGCAGCGCAAGCACCACGTTTAGAAAAGGCCCGCCTCTCAGCTATCATAATGGTAGCAGTAATATCGAGTGCAATTCTGGGGTACGTTCCGATATCCATTGCTGCCCTCACCGGAGCAACGCTGATGGTTCTCTTTGGTTGTTTGAACATGGAAGAGGCCTATAGGGCCATTGAATGGAAAGTCGTCTTCTTGATTGCCGCCATGCTGCCGCTGGGAGACGCAATACAGAATAGCGGTGCGGCACAAATGGGAGCAAATGCACTGGTTGATGCAGTCGGCGGGTTAGGTCCCCGCTGGGTTGTCGCTGCACTTTTCAGTGTGACGGTGCTTGCTACCCAGATAATTCCCACAGCGGCCCTGGTGGTGCTGATGTCCCCTGTGGCACTGAATGCTTCTGAGATATTGGGGATTTCCCCTCATCTCCTGATGATGACCGTTGCTATCGCGGCATCTTCCAGCTTCGCCAGCCCTCTTTCCCATCCCGCCCATCTTCTGGTCATGGGACCAGGGGGATATCGTTTCATTGATTATATGAAAGTCGGTATTCCGATAACTCTCATTGCATTACTTTTATCTGTGGCATTACTCCCTGTTTTCTGGCCTCCCTACTGAAATGATCTAATTGAGGGCATCGCTGTCAGACAGGGTTGTGATCGATTTTGGGATTTTTTTCTTCACGGTGATACCCAGTTCCGTGAGTCTGCCGGCTTGTGAAAGTATATTTCCTCTACCTTTCGTGAGCTTGTTCATGGCTGCATCATAGGTGGAAGTGCAAACGGCCAGCTGCTTTCCGATTTTTTCCATTTCTTCAAGAAACCCGCGCAGTTTATCATATACGATACCGGCACGCTCAGCGATTTCTTTTGCGTTGCGGTTCTGATGTTCATAACGCCACAGGTTTTCCACGGTTTTCAAGGTGGCGAGAAGAGTGGTGGGTGTAACGATGATGACATGGCGTTCATAGGCATCGGTGTACAGTTTCTCGTCATTTTCGTACGCGGTAATAAAAGATGAGTCAATAGGAATAAACATGAAGATAAAATCGAGTGAATCCAACTCCTTGATAGCTGAATAGTTTTTGTGGGCAAGGTCTTTGATGTGACGACGTATATTGTGGATGTGTTCCTTAAGATGCTGCTGTTTTTGTGAGGCGTCGTCACTGTTGACATATTTTTCCCAGGCGGACAGGGAGGCTTTTGAATCAATGATAATATCTTTCCCGTCGGGAAGGTGAATGACCACATCAGGTTTCTGCAGTTGATTGCTGCTGTTGCGGTAACCGGCCTGGACAGAATATTCCTCCCCTTTGCGCAGACCGGATTTTTCAAGTAACCGTTCCAGCACCAGCTCTCCCCAGTTCCCCTGCATTTTCTTGTCTCCACGAAGAGCGCGTGTCAGGTTGGCAGCTTCTGTATTGATCTGCTGGTTGAGTTGGCGTAGATGGAAAATTTCTTCTTTCAAAGAAGCCCGTTCTCTAACATCATTGACCTGGATATCATCTATCCTTTTCTGGAAAGTACGCAACTGCTCCTGCAGAGGCTGGAGCAGTGAGGTCATCCGCTCTCTGTTTTCAAGACCGAATTTCTCACTTTTTTCTTCAAAAATCTGCTGGGCCAGTGTTTGAAACTGAAGACGGAGGCTTTCCCTGGCATCTTCGAGGAGAGCAAGTTTTTCGGCGCTGCCCTTGCGTTCTGTTTTGAGAAGTGTCACCAGCCCGGCAATACGGACCTCCTGATTTTTAAGCTCCTTCTGGAGATGGCTATTCTCTTCCCGGCATTGGAGCAGAAGGTCGGCATTTTTTTTGTTCTCCCGGTGCAGGTCTCCGTTGCGCAGCAAAGCGAGCAGTAGAAAAAGGAAACAGAGGAAACAGAGCCCCGCAAGTCCTGCTGTGGCAACAGGGAGATAGGGTTGCAGGTTTTGGAGAAGAATATCCATAAAGTTACACTGAAAAGCTCAATGATCGCTCATGTAAGCGATCCAGACCGGTATTGGGAAAAATAGTATTGTTATGCTGTCTGTTGATCAGCCAGGAGGCCGGCCTGTCTTTTTGTCGCTGAGGAAATGGAGATGTAGGTGAAAGATCACCTCCCCTGCGGCCGGTCTTTACCTTCAGTCTGGGTTTTTCATCAGTCAAGAGCACCCGTGAAAGCGTTGCATTATAGTGATGGTAATTATTGTATACAGCTGACAATATTCTCCGGAAAGTACAAAGAGGTCTGCTGCTTGTCAAACGAAAAAGGCTTTCTCCAAATCAATAGGCCTTCATGCGGAAACGGATGTCGCCTGAGCGGAGTATAACGCCTTCAGGAGTAATTTCTTCCAGGATGAAATCCTTTTCAATCCGTTCTTTTTCTCTGACGATACTTTTATTGATGAGAATCATACGAAGCTGTGGGTCGGATGAATAGACATGTCCGGCAAGATGCAGCGGAGGAACTGTTTCCCTGATATACGGTTCAAGTTCCTCCAGATAGGGAATTGCAGGATCCACGGTCATGGCTGGCAGGGCTGCGCGTTGCGGTGTTTCATTAAGTGGTCGGGGCTCAAGGATGCTGCTCTGTGGTGGCGGTTCCACCATAATTTTTTTCCCTGCAGCTCTGAGTTCGGGAATTGGTGGTTTGTACTTTTTTTCAGATGGCATACTGATTGTATTGGCATCCAGAGTGATGGTCGGCGAAGCTGTATCCTGCGCCCAGGGTTTATAGAGTTGCATTATGCCATAGGATATGGGCAGAAGAAGTATTACACAGCAAAGGATATACATCCAACGTCTTGATATGTTGTTTTTTTCACGAG
>JAZBNU010000340.1:0-10199 GCA_036350815.1 Desulfopila sp. | reverse complement strand
TACTTCAGTTTTGTATCACCTCGGTGAAATAGCGGATCCAGCAACAGGTGAGAAAATCATAGATTTGGACCTTGCCAGGCATGGTATTGATACCCTTACCCTTATTCAGGATAAAACTAAAGGAAACATTTCTCGGGATGAAGAAGAAATGTTGAAGAATATTCTGTATGATCTGAAAATTCGATTTGTGCAGACAGTAAAAAAATGATGAACCGGCTGGGCTGGTACCCCTCAGTTTCTCTTTCAGCGCCGAAAAACGTCTGAATTTACCTCGAGGCCTTCAGCATGAACATGAACCCCACGCCAGTTTTGTGAAGTCGTGAAACGTTTTGACTTGCATCTGCTAGCGCCTGCAAAAATAAATCTCATACTCAGGGTGATATCGCGAAGAGAAGACGGCTATCATGAACTGGAAACTTGGATGACCAAGGTTGACCTCTATGATTCGATTTTCGTCAGATTGGAAGATAAGCACGGCATCAGACTGCGTTGCGCAGGCTCTGCCGTTCCGCTGGACGAAAGCAATCTCTTGTGGAGGGCGGCGGCACTTTTTTTAGAAAACAGTTCCCGTGCTGCGGGGAAAGGCATGTCGCTTTACCTGGAAAAAAATATTCCCGTTGCTGCCGGTCTTGGCGGAGGCAGCAGTGATGCCGGCACCCTATTGCGAGGGTTGAATGTTTTGTGGGGAAATGAGTTCGATGATAATACACTTATTGAGTTTTGCCAGTCCCTGGGAGCCGATGTTCCTTTTTTCACTATAGAAGCCAAAAGTGTTCTGGCTACCGGGATAGGAGAGAGAATGATTCCGGTGGCAGCTCCTGCCAATTGCCTGTACCTTCTGGTGAATCCCGGGATAGCGGTTTCTACAGCAGAAATTTTTGCAAAATTTGCATTGACAAGGAAAGAGAAAAATTCTACATTGACGGGTTCTCAAAAGTTGGATTCGGATGGTCTGCGACTGGAAGACCTTGAGAATGATCTGGAAGATGTCACCATTAAGCTGTTTCCGATCATTGCCGATGTTAAGAATCATCTCCAAAGACTCGATGCTGACTTCGTATTGATGTCGGGAAGCGGGCCGACGGTTTTTGGTGTGTACACGAACATATCAGAAAATCGGAAAAGAATGGTCACTCAAGCGGCCATTGAGCTACGTCGAAGATTCGGAGACAAAGTTTACATAACAGAATAAGGGTTGGGGTGTAGCCAAGTGGCTAAGGCATCGGGTTTTGATCCCGACATCCGTAGGTTCGAGTCCTACCACCCCAGCCATTTTCTTTGCAATACAATGCTCACTTTATAACTGAACGGGAATCATGGCCAATATCACTAAAATCTTTTCTGGGAATGCCAATCGAGAGATGGCACATGAGATAGCGGGACACCTAAACTTACCGCTTTCAAAGGCTGAAGTAAGACAATTCAGTGATGGTGAGATTTTTGTTGAAATCGGTGAAAATGTGCGCGGTACAGATGTTTTTGTGGTTCAGCCGACCTGTACGCCGGTGAATGACAATCTGATGGAACTCGTTATTATGGTTGATGCGTTGCGACGAGCTTCAGCGCGAAGAATTACTGCGGTTGTTCCGTATTACGGATATGCCAGGCAGGATAGAAAAGTAGCGCCACGAGTTCCTATCTCTGCAAAAGTTGTTGCTGAAATGTTCATGGCTGTTGGGGTTCGCCGGGTGCTCTGCATGGATCTTCACGCCGGCCAGATTCAGGGATTTTTTAATATTCCTGTGGACCATCTCTATGCTGCGCCGGTTTTGCTCCGTCACATTGGAGATAAGTTCGAAAATATTATCATGGTTTCCCCCGATGCCGGCGGAGTAGAGAGAACACGCGCATTTGCCAAAAGATTGAATTGTGGACTGGCAATTATAGACAAACGACGTGATCGCCCTAATGAATGTGAAGCCATGCATGTTATAGGAGATGTAAAGGGCAAGACCGCAATTATGCTGGATGATATGGTAGATACGGCTGGGACTCTCTGTAATGGAGCAGAAACACTCATTCGGGAAGGGGCTAAAGAGGTTCATGCCTGTTGCTCCCATCCGGTACTGTCGGGTGCCGCAGTCGAGAGAATTACCAACTCAGTGATAAAAACCCTTGTTGTTACGAATTCGATACCTTTGCGAGATGAAGCCAAAGCATGTGAAAAGATTATCGTCCTTTCCGTGTCGAAGCTGCTTGCCGAGGCTATTGACAGAATACATAATGAAGATTCCGTCAGCTCGCTGTTTGTGTAGCTGGACCATATAAAGAGCAGACAATCATGTAAAACGCAATGTTGCTGTCGAAGGGCGGTATTACATTGGGCGAAGGAGAGAGATAATGTTAAAAATTGATATGGCCGCATCCATTAGAAAAGAAACCGGTAAAGGAGCTATGCGGCAGCTGCGCATCAACGGGATGACCCCTGCAGTGGTATATGGCGGTGGAGGCGAGGCCCTTTCACTGAAGCTCGAGACCCAGCCGTTTTTTCAGCAACTCCTTAAGATTCATCGCAAAAATGCGATTATTTCTCTGAATCTGGATAATGGCTCAACCAAGCATGTCCTGGTGAAAGATATTCAGACTGATCCTATCAAAGATACGCTGCTGCATGCAGACTTTGTCGAGATTGATGTTGATAAGCCTCACACTTTTGAAGTACCGATACGGTATACCGGTGAAGCCAAGGGATGCGATCTCGGCGGAATATTGAATATAGTCAACGAGACATTGACCGTGGAAGCTGCACCTCTGAATGTACCTGACGAATTCGTCGTTGATATTACCGCATTGAATATTGGTGATTCCATACGAATCGATACCATTGAAATACCTGAAAAGGTTACTCTTTTAGCCGACCCGGAAGATGTCTGTGTCAGCGTTATTTCTCTCCAGAAAGGGGCAGCCGAGGATGAGTCCGAGGAAGAAATAGAGAGTGCGGAAAGTGCAGGTGCTTCTCCCGAATCCACCGAAGAGTAGCAGTATTGTTTGGAACCTGTCGGCGAAGTACTCCGGCAGAAGAAGTTAAATGATCCGGCGGAAACACTATGTTCCGCCGGATTTTTCTTTTTCAGTGGTGGTGCGGTACACACTGCACTGTAAACAGGTTGCTGCCATGTCATCTGACACATTTATCATAACCGGCCTGGGTAACCCAGGTGAGCAATACAATGGTACCAGGCATAATGTTGGTTTTGCTGCAGTAGATGAGTTAAACCGGCTCGCCGGAGATGGAGTATTCCTGAAAAAATGGGAAGCCGCAACTGTCAAGGTCTCGTTATGGGGGGCAACCGTACATCTGGTAAAACCTCTCACCTATATGAATCGCAGCGGCAGGGCGGTTGCCGGGTTCGTTGATTTTTATAAGATCAAGCCTGAACAGCTGATTGTCATTCATGACGATCTGGATATGAGACCCGGTCGCCTGAAACTTGTCTCCGGCGGCGGCAGTGGCGGACATAACGGAATTCGCTCGATTGTTGATTCTCTAGGGGAGAGCAGTTTTTTTCGTCTCAAAATAGGAATTGGACGTCCCGGCAGTGGGACAACCCCGGCCCAGATGCCTGTGGAAAAATATGTGCTTACTGCTTTCAACAGTGAGGAGGTGGACATAATAACGGCCAGATATGCTGAGATAGCAAAAGGTTTACAGTTATTGATTGAAAACGATCCTCTCCGTGCCATGAATTATCTTAACAGTTTTAAATAAGCCGCTTTGTATTTGACAGCGAAGCAGGATCTGCACATTGAGGATGCTGAGTTTGCTTCTGTTGTTTCTCATTCTGTCAGTGCATCTGATTACTTCCTCTTTGCAGTCTATAACCGTATAGTAACGCAATAGATAACATGATTTCTCCTAAAACAGGGGCAATTTTCCGGAGAATATGTTATAGTCTTTATGTTGTCCTGAAAGTCATGTAATTTTTGTCTACCAGAGAAACACGCCTGTAGCGTCAGTGGAAAGGTTTTCGGCATTGTTGTGCAGGACATGTTTGAGATGTCTGAATGGCTTCTGCCAGTGTTGCCCTGGTTATGAAAGATGAGGAGATTGTAGTGTTTGCAAAAGGTGATATGGCTGTATATCCAGCCCATGGTGTTGGTGTTATAAAGGCTATTGAAACGCAGAAGGTAGGAGGAATTGATCAGAAGTTCTATGTGTTGCAGATACTTGATAACAATATGACAATAATGATCCCGACGGTAAGTAGTAAAAACGTCGGCCTCCGGGCTATTGTCTCAAAGAATGAAGTAGATACGGTTCTTGATATCCTGAAAGATCGCGGCATTGAACTGGGGTCCCAGACCTGGAATCGGCGCTATCGTGACTATATGGAAAAAATCAAAACCGGCTCGGTACATGAGGTTGCCGCTGTTCTTCGCGATCTTTTTCTGCTAAGCGTTGACAAGGATCTCTCCTATGGTGAGAGGAAAATGCTGGATACCGCTAAAGGACTCCTGGTGAAAGAGTTATCGCTTGCCAGGAAGGTCGATGAGCGAAATATCAGCAATGAAATCGAAACAATCTTTGCCTAGCTTTTTAGTATTCTAAAGGATTACACTCATCTCTTTTTTCAGAAACGTGCTCCATGGAAACAGAGGATAGTTCAATACCGCAGCAGAAATGTGGTAAGGTATTGGTTGCTTTTGTTGTCCAAAGCGAAAGTGCAGGTCTAAGACTTGATCATTTTCTTGTTGAACGTTTGCCGCATCTTTCAAGATCACAGCTGACTACTGCGATTAAGTGCGGTAATATCGAAGTCAATGGTGCCCCAGCCAAAGCAAGCCGGAAACTGCGCAGCGATGATGTGATTGGCGGATATGTTGAGACTACAGCTCCGCCGTTGCATGTTGTTGCGCAGCGAGTAGACTTTATTGCTCTTTTTGAAGATGAGTATCTCCTCGTGTTATCCAAACCACCAGGTGTGGTGGTGCATCCAGCAAACGGAAATCCTGATAAAACTCTTGTCAATGGCCTGTTGTACCACTGCCAAAGCATCGGAGACGTGGGAGACCCCATGCGTCCAGGAATCGTCCATCGTCTTGACAAAGATACTTCCGGCGTCATGGTTATTGCCAAGACGGCGGAGGTGCACCGAAAACTCGTGGAAAGCTTTAAATCCCGCCGAGTAAAGAAAATCTATCAGGCTCTTGTATCGGGCGTTCCGCAACAAAACGCAGGGCGAATAGCTGCACCTGTCGGCAGGCATCCTGTCAATCGAAAAAAAATGGCAGTACGGGAAAAGGGTGGAAAACATGCTGTTACTCATTGGAAAGTAATGAGTAATTATTCTGGTAAGTTTAGTCTTGTGGAGCTGATCATTGAGACGGGGCGGACGCATCAGATACGTGTTCATATGGCTTCCATAGGTCATCCTGTTGCAGGTGACACTCTTTACGGACCCGGAAAAGCCTACCCGCTTTTCGCCAGGCAAATGCTCCACTCCTCTCAATTACGTTTTGAGCATCCAGTAACCGGACACGAGATAGTCGGGACTGCGCCGTTATGGCCTGATATGGAAGAACTCGTTTTTCATTTTGAGCAATCTCTGGGAGATGACCTGTGATAGTGGCGGTAACGGGAACCATCGGTTCCGGCAAAAGTGTTGTAGCTCATTACCTTGCATCGCTTCTGCAGGCAGAATACTGCGACGCCGACCTGCTCTGCCGAGACTTAATGAAAAAGCACAAACCCGGCTGGCAGCAGGTGAGAGCTCAATGGAAAGATCGATTTCTTACCGATGGGGAGAGTATTGACAGAGTAAAATTACGAGAAGCTGTTTTTCATGATACCGGCGTTCGTAAAAAGCTGGAAGCCATTCTGCATCCTCTGGTATATACCGCCATACAGGAGAAAGTTGCTGGATGTGTAGCACAAGGGAAGAACTTTGTTGTTGAAATTCCACTGCTTTTTGAGACAAACAAGCAGAAAGAGTTTGAACATGTTGTCACGGTTTTTGCCCGACCGGAGAGCTGCGTTGAAAGGATTATGCTGCGGGATTCCGTTTCACGGAAGCAGGCGCTTAAAGCCCTTGAATCGCAAATGGATATCGATACGAAAGTCAAGGGTTCAGATTTCGTAATTGATAATTCTGCTTCTCTTGCCGAAACCAAAAGACAGGTTGAAGATCTCAGCCGTTTGCTTTTGAAGGGTCTGCATTCAAAGAATCAGCCATAAACAGCTTCAAAAACACTTGACAGCTGAGAAGGGAAACCGTATAAGAAGACATCAGCCGAAAAGACTACCCTGCCTTCGACTGAACATAGAATCTAAACCGCAAAATGACAATCAGATTTCTTGCCCTAAACTGGGTTAAAGAATAGACCTGTTTCTTTAAAATAACTCATTCTTCACCAATCTGAATAAACATCCAGTTCTGACCATTGCATCAAGTGCGTTGTTCCTCTGATTGACGTGCTATGCCAACTGCAGCTAAGAGGTACGGCGCGTTATGCATGCCTGCTGCAAAACAACTACTACCACTGTGTACATCCGTTACGCCTAAAAGGAGAAAGTGACAAATGAATTTGGCTGAATTAAAGGTCAAAAAAATCGGAGATCTGGTAAAACTGGCCCGTAAATTTAAGGTTGAGGGATATAGTTCCATGCGGAAGCAGGAGCTTATTTTTGCCTTGCTGCAGGCTCAGGCAGACAAGGAAGGCCAGATGCGTGGCAATGGAGTCCTGGAGATCCTCCCTGACGGTTTTGGTTTTCTGCGCGCTCCCGACTATAACTATCTGCCGGGGCCGGATGACATTTATGTTTCTCCTTCTCAGATCAGACGTCTCAACCTTCGTACCGGTGATGTTATTGAAGGTCTGGTCCGTGCTCCCAAGGAAGGGGAGCGCTACTTTGCTCTTCTAAAGGTGGAAAGCGTTAACTTTGATCCTCCTGATGCCGTAAAGCAGAAAACCATATTCGGCAATCTCACTCCACTGCATCCTGAGGAAAAGTTTACTCTCGAGTGGCAGCCCGACAACTATTCCATGCGGTTGATGGATATGTTCGCTCCCATTGGCAAGGGACAGCGCGGCCTGCTCGTTGCTCCCCCCCGAACCGGAAAAACGGTTTTGATGCAGAAAATTGCCAACTCCATTGTTCGGAATCATAAAGAAGTATATCTTATTGTCCTGCTTATTGATGAGCGGCCCGAGGAAGTCACGGAAATGGCCCGCAGTGTCAAGGCGGCCGAGGTCGTCAGCTCAACCTTTGATGAACCGCCGCAGCGACATATTCAGGTTGCCGAAATGGTCATTGAAAAAGCCAAGCGGTTGGTGGAGCATAAGAAGGATGTCGTGATTCTGCTCGACAGTATAACTCGTCTGGCCCGTGCCTATAACACAGTTACTCCGTCAAGTGGAAAAATTCTCTCAGGTGGTGTTGAAGCAAATGCTCTGCACAGGCCTAAACGTTTCTTCGGGGCAGCACGGAATATAGAAGAGGGCGGCAGTTTGACCATACTGGCAACAGCTCTCATTGAGACCGGCAGTAAGATGGACGAAGTAATTTTTGAGGAATTCAAGGGTACAGGAAACATGGAGCTTATTCTCGACCGGAAGATGTCTGATAAGCGCATATTTCCGGCTATGGATATCAAACGTTCCGGAACACGTAAGGAAGACCTGCTTCTTGACGCCGATCTTATCAACAGAATATGGATTCTGCGCAAGCTGCTTGCGTCCATGAACCCCGCAGATGGTATGGAGTTTCTCATCGACAAGCTGAAACACTCCAAGACCAACAGTGATTTCCTTGATTCAATGAACAGTTGATAGTCAAGAAATTTCCCCACTGCGGCAGAAGGGTGTTCTGCTCTTTTCTGTTGAAAAATTTATAGAGCAAGATTATACTGTAATGCTTATACTTTTGAGTTGATTGAGAGAGTTTATACTGCTCAAGCAAATATAGGCAAAAATCGTTGAAGGAGTCAGGAAAAATGAAACCCGATATACATCCGGAATATAACAAAATAACAGCTGTCTGTGCCTGTGGTAATACTTTCGAGCTCGGTTCAGTCAACAAAGAGATGACTGTTGAGATATGTTCGCAGTGTCATCCTTTCTTTACCGGAAAGCAGAAACTTATAGATACTGCCGGTAGAATCGAAAAATTCAAGAAACGTTACGCCAAACATTTCGAGAATCAGAAAGCATAATCACTTGCTCGCTTGGGGCTTTCCCATGCTGATTGCAAGGTTTGAAGTCCACAGTAGTTTGTCTTGCTGTGGACTTTTTTTATTTCCAGTGCAACTGGAAAGAGGTGATACGTACGTGTTCCTTTTGTAACAGCTGTTTTTTCAAATCCTTATCTCAATGACTGCCCCTCTTCTGTCAAGAAAGACAGGGGCAAAAATGACACTGTCATAGTAGAATAATCCCTTATCTGGTACCGGATCTATTATGTATGAAAAATTCGCAGATCTTGAAGAGAAAATTTCCAACCTGGAAGGGCGTCTTTCTGATCCCTCGTTGATGGAAGATCAGAAGAAGTATCAGGAGGTAGTGCGGGAGCATACGCACCTGAGCAGGCTTAATGACATTTATAGTGCCTATAAAAAAATTGAACAGGCGTTGTGTGATAACCAGGCGATCATTCATGATTTGAAAGAAGACAATGAGCTTCGCGAACTGGCCCGTGAAGAGAACGAGGAACTTCTGCAAAAGAAAAAGGATCTGGAAAGGAAAATGCGTGTGTTTCTGCTTCCGAAAGATCCAAACGACGAGAAAAATATTTTTCTTGAAATACGCGCGGGGACTGGAGGTGACGAAGCCGCCTTGTTTGTTGCTGATCTGTTCCGGATGTATTCCAGATTTGCTGAAAATGAGGGCTGGCGTGTAGAAGTAATGAGCTCAAGCCCTCTCGGTATTGGTGGATTCAAAGAAATTATCGCTCTTATAAGTGGAGAAAATGTCTATTCGAAGCTGAAATATGAAAGTGGTGCCCATCGAGTGCAGCGCGTTCCTGAAACAGAAACGCAGGGGCGGATTCATACTTCCGCTGTCACTGTTGCGATTCTGCCGGAAGCCGATGAAGTCGATCTTAAAATCGATATGAACGAATTGAAATTCGATGTGTTCCGCTCTTCCGGGCCCGGTGGGCAGAGCGTCAACACCACAGATTCCGCCGTGCGTGTTACCCATCTTCCCACAGGACTTGTCGTTATCTGCCAGGATGAAAAATCCCAACACAAAAATAAAGCCAAGGCGCTTACCGTATTACGTGCTCGACTGCTCGACAAAATTGAGCAGGAGCATCACGACAAGATCAGTCAGGATCGAAAAACCCAAGTAGGCAGCGGTGACAGAAGTGAGCGGATCAGAACCTATAACTTTCCTCAGGGAAGGCTTACTGATCATCGCATTAACCTGACTTTGTATAAACTCGATCTGATTATGAATGGAAAACTTGATGAAGTTATCGATCCTCTGATTGAACATGATCAGGCTGAAAAGCTTAAAAGTATCCAATAGCAGGATACCTGACTTTACTGCACTCAGAGAGATCAGCTTTTTCCGTTTTATTAATCACTCTCACGAAACATTACCTTCCGATACGAGTTTATGAGGATTGCAGAACTTTTGCAGGAAGGTGAGAAACAGCTGCTGTTATGCGGTGTGCGGGATGCGGCAATTGATGTCCAACTGCTTCTGGGGCATTGCCTCAAAAAGAACAGATCGGAGCTCTTCCTGCACAGTTCGGATATGGTAGATTCTTCGTGCTGTAATAGATTTCTCACCTTGATAGAAAGAAGAGCAGCCCGAGAGCCGGTTGCATATATTCTTAAGGAAAGAGAGTTCTGGTCGTTGCCGTTCTATGTCAATCAGGATGTTCTTATTCCCCGGCCCGAGACTGAATTTCTCCTTGAGATGGTTTTGCAGCAGCTTGCACAAACGAAAACGGTGGTTAATCATTGTGTAGACCTGTGCTGCGGCAGTGGTGTCATAGCCGTTGTGCTTGCCAGGGAACTTGGCTGTTTTGTGACGGCTTTAGACTATTCCGAGAAAGCACTCGCGGTTACGGCCCGAAATTCACAAAGACACGGGGTTGATGAGAGGGTTACGCCACTGCATTCTGATGTATTCGGGGCATTGCCGGTGGATGCTGTTTTCCCCCTGATTGTCAGCAATCCCCCGTACGTCTGCAGTGCTGCAATCAGGGGGGAACTCGATGCCGAGGTAGCTGCGTTTGAACCGCATCTTGC
>JAZBNU010000339.1:0-3554 GCA_036350815.1 Desulfopila sp. | reverse complement strand
CTGTATACCACGACAAAACAGACCGGTATGACGAGAAGAAGAAAGACCGCGGTCAAGGCAGGGGATAGAAGAGCCCATGGTTTCCAGGTGTCTGATTTCATTTATCTTTGTTTGTTGATAGTGTATCTGTCGCTTCAGGCCGAGAGATACTACTTGCGATGCTGCATGGGGGACAGCATTCCTGATAGTACCTGTGCTGTCTCCTGAATCATTTCCGTATATTGTGCCTCGATACTCCGGGCATCGTGCTGTAATATCGAAAAATCAAAGGACACCGCACCGACACCCATATTATTGATGGGGTCGTATAATGGAGCGGCAATGGCCAGAACCCCGGGCAGGTATTCTTCCACCTGCATGGCGAAGCCCCGCTTTCTGGTCAGTTCGATTTCCTGCTGCAGAATTTTTCTATCGACGATAGTTCTGTCTGTTTTGGCAACGAGTTCCATCTGGTCGATTTTTACCGCTGCTGCCTCTTCTGGAAGACCTGCTAGATAGGCTTTTCCCAGCGCGGTGTTGTGGAGGCAGTTTTTAGAGAACTCCGGCAGACTGTAGGTCAGGGCTTCCTCCGCTTCCCTGTGATAGAGCCTTACGAGGGTGTCATCTACCGCGAAGGCCACATCTATGCTGATATTGTAGTGCCGATGGAGCCGGTCGACCTCCTCCTTGATCATTCTCAGATTATCGGTGGCCTGCATCAGGTTAACACACATCAGCAGACATCTGGCGGCAGGTCGAATTTCCTTGGTTTTTGTGTTTTTTTCGAGATACCCCATTTCCACCAGAGTATTGATATAGCGATAGGTGGAGGTCATGTTGAGCTCCAAAACTCTGGCCACCTCGCTCTGGGTCAATACCGGGGTGTTCCTGTTGAAAAGAGCCAGTATTCTCAGTCCCTTTTCCAACGACTTCGAAAAATAGTATTTTCCTTTTGACATTCCGATTTGGGATGAATTATTATCGCACTATAATAGGAAAGAGATTACTATTATAGTTAAAATTGCAGATTTTTCCATGAATGTCAATTGGCAATCTTGGAAAAAGCAGGCTTTTGCTGTGACAGAGGGGCAAACATTTTGTTTTTTCCAGGTAAAAATATTTATTGATTCTTTGCACATGGCTGGTATGTCGCCATAATGAAATTTTTAGGAACAGAAGGTTGAAAATTTTTGTCAAGCCATGATTTTTTATCACTATTCAGGGAGAGTGGAGCATGCCGCCTAAAGAGACATTACTGACAGTTGTATATCGAAATTCAGGAGAAGAAAGGCAGGTGTCACTCCGGGAACTCACTGTTGCCCTGCGGGGTTTTCTTGATCATCTTGCTGTCAAGCCGCTTATTGACCGCTCTTTTTTTGAGATCGTCCAGATGGGCGATGGACAAAGTAAACTCAGCAGGCTAATACAGGCTTGCGGTTATGGTCAAGATACAGAAGGTTTTTTTCAAGAGCTGCTTGTCAAGCTGGGTGAAGCAGATGGCACCCACGCAATCTCGGTGGGAGGAGTCGTGCTGCCCCATCTTCTCCTCATGGCCGTTCTGGAGGTTGTGCTGCCGGGAAACAGGTTTATCTCCATCAAATCGACCCAGCATCTTGAAGAGGTAGCCAATATCAAACTGAAAGAAAGTGACCGGGCCGACATGCAGAAGGTTATCGACACCTATCCGGTGCGGTTATCCATGCATACTCTCCGCCAGATGCGGGTTTCCGGCAAAGTCGCCTACCAGTATCTCCCCTTTGTCGAAGAGCTCGACACCATTGGCCATACCAATACCTGGATCGGACAGTTTCATCAGGGCCTGCTTGAGCAGATGTATCAGAACAGGGTAATTTTTCTTCTGAACATGGGCTGTCCGGTGTATTGCCGTTTCTGCTTTCGCAAACACAAAGAAGCAAGAAATCAGGAAAACCCCACGGTGGAAGATGTCCGGGCAGCCATTGAACATGTCGCTAACTCACCCTCCATCAAAGAGGTGGTGGTGACCGGGGGTGACCCTTTCATGAATAGAGACAACATGGCTGCCACCATCGACGGGCTCATGGACGTGGAGCATGTGCAGACACTCCGGCTGGCGACTCGTTCCATCGCCTATTATCCCCATATGTTTCTCTCCGATGACGCCGCTTTGCTCAACTATCTCAAGCGTAAAAACCTTGAGCTGCAGGAGCGGGGCAAACGCATGGAGATCGCCACCCATTTCATCCATCCCGATGAAATTTCGCCGCAGTGCCTGATGATTATCACCGAGCTTGTCAAAAACGGCATCGCGGTCTATGTACAAACTCCGTTTCTGAAGGACTGCAATGACCAGGGACCGGAGCTGGTGCGACTTTTCACCCTGCTGCGTGGTGCCGGGGCCGAGCTGCACTATATTTACATTCCCTGCAGTCCGATTCACGGCAACAGTGTCTACTGGTCTCCAATCTCCAGGGGAGTGGAGGTGGGGAATTATCTGCGCGCCCATCTCTCCGACCGTGTTGTTCCAAGAATCTGTACCGCCACCCCCATCGGCAAGATGGATTGGAACAGCAGCGGCTGGGCCGTTGAGCCGGTAGAGGAAAACGAGAATTTTATCTGGATCAGGAGCCCATACACTCCCGACTATTTTAAAGAATTTGCGCCCATTGCCAATGAGCTGGAAAATATAAGGGTAAACGAGGAAGGAACTATTGATATCCAGTATATGGCGAAAATCGGTGATCCAGCGCTCTTTCTTGGAGCAAGGCCGCTTCGCCTCGGCGGTGGAATGAGCCAGCCGGAGAGCACTGACGCCGTCCTCGATATGATTCGCAGCGGGACCGGCATAAGTCCTTCTCTCGTAAATACCGGGTCTTTTGCGGTCTCCCGTGTGCATGAGACTCGGGTTGAGGTGGATGTGGAATGCAGTGAAGAGGATCTTTACTCTATTCGTGCTGACGAGCGGATTACCGATGTGGTGCTTATAAGCGCCGGAGATGCTGTTGATTCACTCCATCACATAAGTAAAATAATAGCTCTTCTCGCCGACATCCCTCATGTCAATGCCATCCGCCTGCGCAGTCTCAAATTCAACTATGCTCCACAGAGCTACAATAATGAGACTATCGACAGACTAGGGTGCCTGAACAGACTGTGCCTTGTCAATCCAAAGCGGCTTGAGATTGAGACCCAGTTCCTCGTGGCCGAGGAATTCACCCCGGACCATATCCGTGTGACGCGTTTGCTGAAAAATAAAGGTATCACAGTATATAACAATACTCCTTTACTGGGGCGAATTAACGATACGCCGGAAACCATTCATCTGCTCGCCTATAAATGTCGTGAGGCGGGTATCGAGTTCCATCATCTCTATATAGCCGGCCTGGAGGTGCAGGAGCGCTGGAACAGTGACAACCCGGTGGCACTCTATGATGTTGTGGATATTGCTACCCGGGTTCGTCGTGACGGCAGCGGCCGGGAAGTACCTCGTTATATTATCAGATCAATTTTGGGAGAGGTTGATTTCGGTCTTTCCTCAACTATACTCGGGAAAGAAAACACGTTATCAGTCAAGCTTCTCCCCTATGATCTTGCCT